>JAGTQD010000099.1 GCA_018396405.1 Candidatus Bathyarchaeota archaeon | reverse complement strand
ACTCAGTCAGCAGGATGCTCGAAAACCTCCCGGAAAACCTTAAGCCGCCGGCTGAAATGATTGATATGGCTAAGGAGCTGGATAGGCATTATATTCCATCGAGATACCCAAACTTCCACCCAGAGGGCGCGCCGCTAGACTACTACACACGAATGGATGCGGAAAGAACCATAAAGTATGCTGGTGAAATAATTGGGTTCGTCAGAAGTAAGATTCTTTAAACTCAACTATGAAGCAGTGATAAATGAGCTTAGGGAATATGCCAAAAAAGCCCTGGAAAGGGGGGCTCTTTCAGTTATATTGGTTGGATCGCTGGCGAGAGGAGATTATACAGCCTTCTCAGATGCAGACATAATAATTATAGTAGAGGAGGGCAGTGAGAGACCAATTGATAGAATCGCTAAGTTCATGGAGACAAAAGCATCAGTAGATGTGGATGTAAGAGTCTACACCCTAGAAGAGATCGAGAACATGATGGGATGCAGAAGCAGAATCATACATGAAATAGCCGAACACGGAATAATACTCGGAGGAAAACAAGAAATCATCAAGCGGATTAAAAAGGCGATAAAGCAAAAATCTCCCTAAAATCTCTTCAAAAAACTCTAGATCACGCTTCCCCCATATCTTTGGTATATCACTAGTCTCATCGATAAGGCAACTAGCGTCTCTAATTATGCTCAACGAGAATATTGATAATATTTTATATCGCAAAAAGAAAAATAAGTATTTTAGGCGGCACTATGGAAACTGTGGAGAGTTTAGATATATTTGACACTATAATTACCAGAGACGTTTATAAACCGATAGATCTCTTCTATTTTGTTGGTAAGGCTCTTCAAAGAAGCAGAGTTCTCAAAATTGATCCCTTTGATTTTCAAAAATTTAGAATCGAAGCTGAGAGATTAGCCAGGATTAAGTCCGTTCATGAAGATGTCACCTTAGATGAGATTTATAATATTTTATCAACGATTCTAAGTTTGGACAAAGATTCGGCTAAAATTTTAAAGGAAAAGGAGATTCAGCTAGAAAAAGAATCTTTGGTTCCGATTTTAGAAAATTTTGGGAAGATATCTGAAAAAACCATACTTGTTTCGGATACTTATTTTGATAAAAGGACTATTGTAGAATTTTTAAAGAATATAGGCGTGTCTGTCTATAAGGAGATTTATGTTTCTTCAGAGCATCGAAAAACTAAGCATTCTGGAAGACTTTATGAAATTATATCCCAAAAATATCGCATTAAAGAGCATTTAGGTGATAATAGAAGGTCGGACTTTGAGGTTCCGAGAAGAATAGGCATCTCTGCCAGGCTATATAAAAGAAGCTGGCCTTCAAGATACGAGAAGGCAATATATTGTGATAAAAGATTGCCCTATGAATTACGATGTGTTTTAGCTGGAACAATGAAGGCTGCAAGGCTCTCAAAGTATTATGCAAATGAACACTTTCAAACCATACATGAAGTCTCAACAAACGTTATTGGCCCCTTCTTATTCTTTTATGTTTACTGGATCTTAAAAAATGCTAGTGAATTGAGTCTTGAAAGGCTATATTTTCTCGCAAGGGAGGGGCAGATACTAAAATCTATTGCTGACATTTTAATAGAAACCTTCAAAATAAAAGTTGAGACGAAATATCTGTATGTTTCTAGGAAAGCGTTATACTTGCCATCTCTAATAAACGAGAAAGATATTGATGAAATGTTGGATTCGCTGAAAATTTCCACCATAAAAAATGGTTTAAAGGCATTATGTTTCTCAGAAGAACATTTTAATTTTGGCATAGATAATTTAAAGAATCAAATTTTAAAGATAGCTGAGCAAAAAAGAGATATTCTTTTAGAATATTTAAAGCAAGAAGGTTTCGCTAAAAACCTAAAAATAGGAATAGTCGATATAGGATGGCTAGGGCGTTTGCAGTTATGTTTAAGCAAGGTTTTAGATTATAATGGACTTTATAATCCTATAAGCGGGATTACAGGCTTCTATCTCGGTCTATTATCGGAAAGAGCCCCAGTTTATAAGTCTGATAAGAGATTTGTTTTTTTCTCAGATAAAGATATGTGTAGTATTGTATCTGGATATATGATGAGATATATAGAGTTGTATGAAACTTTCACGGCCGCTACGCATGGTCTAACAGTTGGGTATAAAAGAGAAGGAGAAAAAGTTAAGCCAGTACTCAAAAGTGAGGAAAACACCGAGCTATTAGAATGGGGGTTAAAAATACAACAAGACTCTATAAAGCACTTTGTAAATCTGTTTGCTAAAAATGTTATAAAATATGAAATTGAATTATCTAACTTTCAATATATATCCAAAACGCTGCTAAGTTTATTCTTAAAATCCCCCACAAAAATGGAAGCCATAACCTATGGAAGAGTTATACATCGACCAGACATTGAAGAAAACAAGCCATATTATATTGCACCAATCTGCAAACCATCCGATATTATACGCTTTCTACTCCAAATTAGAAGTAAAAAATTTTTAATGCCAAAAATGAACATGTTATGGTTAGAAGGAAGCGTATTTGCTTCGTTACCAAATCCTTTGGCGAAACTCTTTTTAATTCTTTTAGATTTTCGAAAAAAATTATCTAAATATCATATCTTCTAAATGTCTCTTTTCAGAATTGCTGAGAAGAAACCCATATGTAATATCAGTCTTAATAATCTTCTCTTTCTGTTTTTGGGCGATAAAAAAATTCTTATTATTGAGAGCGCTATACTACCCATTTTTTTCAGCGAAATTTTAAGTATAGTCTTATGAGGAGAAACATTGAGCGAGAATAAATAGTAATAATCGGTTACCCCCTGCCACCATACTCTTCTCATTAGATAATAGAGCGTTAGTCGATGAGGATGAATGGTGTGATGGACTTTGATTTCTGGCATAAATAAAACTCTCAAGTTAGCGTATCTCGCCCTTTGTAGAAACTCTGATTCCTCCCCTGAAAGTAGCTTCCCGTATTTTCTGCCAAGATTTTCATCAAAATAACCAATTCTCTCGAATACTGAACGTTTTACGGCAAAGTTGCACCCTATAATCTCA
>JAGTQD010000098.1 GCA_018396405.1 Candidatus Bathyarchaeota archaeon | reverse complement strand
ACCTTACTATGTTTATAGCCCAAATTCCATAGACTCGTCTCACCGGAGGAAAATTGGTGGATTAGGGGCCCTAGAATTTGTGGATGAAACCGTAGAAGAGTATCCATCGAAGGCAGCAATTGCTCTCTCATTAATCTTAATAGCGCTTTTAGAACTGGTTTATCATCTTTTCTTTTAGACTTGTATAGTTGGCCTATCCTTTCTCTCCCATATGCCCCTTTCACCCATTAGATATCTAATTAGACATATGAGTCTGGCGAATATGTTAATGTATCTTAAGAGTGGGTATAGTGGCGTGTAGAAGAGAAGTCTCCTATGATTATAGCGATTGTAGGAGAACTTTAGGGCCGCTGCATGCTGGAATACTCCTACCATAAAAACTATTAATGAATAGAGAATAAGATTGTATAGGAAGTAAGGTCTGTCTGGTGCAAACCAGTACAAGATTGGTAGACTGAATGTTGCCGTTAACTCTATTAACGCGCCAGCATAACCCATTACAAGCGAATACCAAAGGATTAGTGCCAGCCACCCTCTCTTGAGGAGTAGCCCCCTATGTAGGCTTAAGAAGTTATGTAATCCACCTATAAACCACCTCTTCCTCTGCCCCCATAATATTCGGAAGGAGTGAGGCGCTACCGTTGTGCTCCTAGCCCTACCCTCATAACCAATTTTATAGCCTCTCTTCTGCATCTCAAGTGTTAACTCAAGGTCCTCGGTTATAGACTTCAGCTCAACCTCGCTAAGGATTTTTCTCAAGACATCAGCTCTGTATAGTCCTATCGGCCCGGGTATGACTAATATGGAATTTCCCAGTGCCTGTGCACATCTATATATGCCCAGTCCCTGACTGTATTCCAGCTGCTGTAGAATTACGTAGAGGTTTTTATCTTCATTTCCATCTGATGGATGGATGAAACCTGTTACCGCATCTAAGTTTTCTGCAATCATTCTATCAACTAGTCGCCTTAATGTGTCTGGCTCCCACCATGTATCCGCATCCACGGTTGCTATTAGCTTTCCGAGGGCTTTGTTTACCCCTGTCTTTATTGCAGCAGCTTTCCCCATCCTCCTTTTATGGCTTATCACCTTGGCCTTTATGTACGGCCACTTCTCCCAGTTCATTTTGAATGTTGCTTCCGCAACCTTTCTCGTGTTATCCGTGCTTCCATCATCTATGACGATTATCTCGGTGTAGCCCGGATAGGCTGCTGCGCATTTGAATAGGCTTGCTATACACTTTGATATAGTTTTCTCTTCATTATGTGCTGGAACTATAAAGGATACTGCAGGCGATGTTCTTTTGGATGGTTGAGGTATCTTCCTTCGATTGTATACCCATGAAGCTGCTAGGAAGAGCCCACCAACAGCAATTGCTGAGAAAATATACCATGCGCTAAAGAAGCCTAGTATAGCATACCAAAGCCAATTTACTGAGTGAGGAAAGGACTCATATCCCAGTATATGTCTAATGATGTAATCTACTAGGATTGGGAGCCAGCGCCATATGAGATATGCCAGTAGGAATGGGACGCTGAGAAGTGTTGCGAGGGCCGCCTTAAATCGCTTAGACATACATCGTTCCTTTTTCCTTTAAGTGAGCAATTTATAACAAAATTTTCTTCTCATTATAGAGAAATAAAAATTGCTTAACAGATGTTAGAAACAAAAATATAGTTTTTTTAATTCCACCTTTATAGTGAGAGAGGTGGCGCTGGGCTCTGTGAAATTTGCCACGTTCTTCTGATGAGTTGGAGAGAACTTTTAAATCAGCCGTAAGTATGAAGATGATATGTTGTGGAGGATTGAGGTGAAGAGTAGGCTGAGTATTTTTTTGTATTTTAATGTTTTATATTCCTCTTCATCGAATGCTATTAATATGTCTATGTCGCTTGCGATTGCATAGTTGCCTGACATATGAGCGAAGATTATAACCTTTTCTAAGCCCAGCTCCTCGCGGAGCATGGATGTCCTCTGGTTCCATAAGTTTTTAATCTTTCATGGTTTGGCCTTCGCCCCATATTGATACTTTATGTTTCCGTCTATTACGTAGAATATTTGCTCTTCAGGCTCTGCTGTTTTTATGATTGGTTTTGCGAGTATTTCCGCTATTTTTGTTAGGTCTTCTAGGCTCTTTACCTCTATTGTTATCTGTGTTTCCGGCGGGGCTTTCTCTGCTTCGGCTATGATATCCTTATATTCCTCCGCTACTCTCCTAACTTTTTCATCTCCTTCCTTCTTGGGTTTAAGTTTACCTAATTCTCTGATGTATGTTATTGCTGATGCCGCTAGCCCTATCGCCGTAGTTGCCGTTGCCAGGTAGGATGCATTTCTTTGGGCTTCTACTTCTGGATACATTATTTCTTTTGTTTCTGTTATGCTTCTGCTTCTTGTCTGATTTAATTCGTCTATTGATATATAATTGCCTTTTTCTGTCCCGGTTTTGAATGCTATTGTGAGTTCTGGCGTATACGTTTCATTTATTGTTCTCTCAGCAACTATCGTGTTTATGCGGATTGTGGGTGTTACATAAATGTTATATGATGATGTATATGTGCCAACCTCCTTATCTATTCTATCAATTAGTTGCCTTATTACTGCGCAGTCAATTCTAAAAGTGAAGTTCACCGAGCCCTCTAGATTCATTATTTCTCTAATCTCACTTTCACGCAGAGTTTTCACCCATTTCCCCGGGGACTCTATCTTGGCGACTATATTCTCCATTGTTATGTTTATTGATTCCGGATTTGGATTTGATGTGAATGTGTATGTGAATGTTATGTTTATTCTGGTTGTTATCGCTGTGTATAGTGTTCCCTCATTTGGTTTTAGCGTTGTCTTGTTATAGATCATATTTGGTTTTAGCTCCGCCACGTAGTCGTATATCGCTTTATGCGTATATGTGCCCAGAATAATTGTTTGCCTCTCATATGTCGGCTTCTGATATGCGTAAAATAGGCTTATGAGCGAGGCTGCAACCAATATTGCGAGAGTTATAAGCAGTATCTTTATGAATTTTATTTTATTCATTTCTTACGCCTTCCAGTATATTTTCATTCTCAAATTTGCTCTAACGTTCATTTTATATGTTTTCTAATCACTAATAGAATCTATTTTATATTTATGGATCATTAAAAGATGTTGATGAACTACGTTATAACT
>JAGTQD010000097.1 GCA_018396405.1 Candidatus Bathyarchaeota archaeon | reverse complement strand
CGAGATTTTCAGCCGCTTCTCTATCGCTCTCCCTATCGCCTATTACGAGAATTTTGCTTGGATCGATTTTAAATTTTTCGATAATAATTTTTAACTGCCCTTTCCTTTCAACGCAATCTTCTCTGGTAACAATGTAGTCGAAGGTTAGACCTATCTTTTTAAGAACCTCGTTCACCGCTCTTCTTCCCTGCAATGTAACTAGACACCTAATTTTGTCGTTAAACTTATGGTACATGTCTATTCCCTCCTTAATTATCTCGACATTTGAAAGGGCTTCGGCTTCTAGGCTATCCCATACCTCAAAAATCTTCCTTCTTTCCTCAACTCCAGCCATAAGAACTGCATTCGTAATTGAGATAATTTTATCGGCTCCTAAGATCCTGCATATTTCGCACCTTAGTCTATTATACTGTATTGGTAAGCGAATAAGCGTCCCATCTAAGTCAAATATGACGAGCCTCACTCCGCTCTCCATTCATACATACTTCCTAAAATCCTACCATCCTTAACAAGAACCGCAGAGGCGTCAATGTGTCTAATCCAATATAAGTTCTCAGGTAAGGCGTTAAATTTCGGTAGGCTAGGAAGTTTTTCCCCAAAGGCCATTTTCACATAGATATACGGTAGGTTACAGCGGTAATCCCCATAAAGCACCTTACTAGCATAAGAGAAAAAGAATGATGTTGTGAACATTCTACCAGCATTAATCTCCGTCACGCAGGGGGTCCCCTCAGAATTCTCCTTCAAATCCACACATGCGATACCATTGAAGTTAGGATCTATGGCTAAAATAGACCGAACAGCGATCTCGTTCACTCTCTCATCGTGAATCGTCCTTTGAACGGCTGGCGTCCCAGTAATGCCAGAAGGCGCTAACTCTGGATAAATGTATTCTAAGCGCTCCCTAGCCATCGAAACTATGAGTTCACCTTCCCTCCATACGCTATGAAAGGCTATGTTCCTACCACCTAAGTATTCTTGAGCAATGAATTCCCACTTCTCACCCCTCGCCCTCCAATATCTAATCCAAGAAACAGCGGTCTCAACATTAAAGGCTGGCGTGCTTCCCCTCCCACCGGCCCCACGCCTAGCCCTAATCCATATGGGGCTGCCAAATTCCTCAAACGCCCTTTCAATATCCCTCTCGCTTCTAATCTCGATAGCCCTTGCCGTCGGCACACCATTCTTAAGCCATACCCTAATAGACTCAAGCTTATCTTGACAGACTCTAATTGTCTCTTTAGAAGGTAGAAAGACGTCGGCCTCAAGCTTTTCCCTATTTTCAGATAAAACCATTACCTCAATATCTGGTTGCGCGTGAACAAAGTCTATATTTTCCTTCCGGATAATTTCATTTAATGCATCAATATACCCATCTTCAGTAGCCTTAGGAACCACGAATTTTGAGTCCACCGGAGCCAAAAGAATTCTAAACCTATTTACATCTGTACCAATAATATACATTTTTTCAGGAGCAATCCTTAGGGAGGCAATAAAGTTTATGGACGCCGGGCCTCCGGCCCCAGTAACCATAATTCTCTTCATATCACTCTCACTCTTTACTTCTTTTTTAGCTCGATCTCTTTAACAACCTTCTCGATGATGTCAACGGGGTTCTCCAGCTCGAAGACTCTTTCCTTAACATTAAACTTCTTCCCAAGATATTTCTCCACATATTCTTCTACTTCATTCGGGTTCACAATGAATATTGGGAAGCCCTTCTCATGAAGGTATCTGTTAACTTCTAACGCTCCGAGCACTGGTATAATTATACTTGGCGTGCCCTGCAACGCAGCTTCCCTAGCTATAGTTCCACCGACGCTAACCACAAGATCTGCCTCAGCAACCAGGCTAGCAGAATCTATGAAGCTCCTAGGAACTATAAGGCCCTTTATGCGTCTTTTTACATATCTAGACAAGAAGACAACATTACCATATTTTAAAAGTTTCTTTGCAACTTTTAGCGTTATATCCTCTTTACCTTCAGCATAGGCAGCCCTAATCTCAATCTGCCTAACTACAATTAATGGATGATCATAGTCAAATTTCTGCTTCGGCTGAAAATCTTTTACCCATGCCACTTCATCTACACCATCAAACTTAATTATCCTTTTTATTGAGCATGATTTCAGAAATTCATCTGAAATAGCTTTTGAGGCAATTAGTACGTCGACAAGGGGTAGCGTTAACCTGTTTACAGCGTCTGCATGCGGCGTATCGAATGTAGAGATTATTGGAATTTTAAGTCCAAAGGCGACTCGGCACTGATCTACTGAACAGTGGGAGATAGCGATGTCTGGCGGCTTATCCCTAAACATTTTACAGAATATCATTTGCCTTCTTAAGCTCTCGTAAAGCCTTGTATAGAGCGTTCTCGGATCATACCTTCCTACAACCTCAAAATTTAAGCCCAGGTGCCTTGCTAATGGTATAGTATCTGGATGCTCTCTTGTGGTAAAAATTATTTCATGGCCGTAGTGCTCTAGCCGTTTTGCTATAGCTGCGCCATATCGGACGTGTTTTCCGGTGCAAGCGTCATACCATATCCTCATTTTACAGCACCATCCGTGCTAGCTATAATGTTGAGACAAAGACCGCTATAGATGTTGTCAAAACAAATAATGACGCAATTAGCAGAACCAGTTTTTGTTCTCTTGCCGGATAATAATATGCAATTAAGGTTACAAGGCTTCTTCTGTGAGAGGCTTTAAGTATAAGCCCATCCATCTCAAGCTTAGCTCTACGCTTAAAAAACAGAATATTGATCAATATAAGCGACGAGTTAAATATAAAGGGAAGTATTGAAATGGCAAGAGTCTGTTCTATATTAGATATTATTGCATAAGAGGCTAGCGTAATCCCTAAAGCAAAAGAACCTGTATTTCCAACAAATATTTTACCCCTAAAGTTATAATATGCTAGAACCCAGGAAACCGCCAGCGGAGCGTATAGAAGGGCGCTCACTTCTCGACCATGAATTATTGAAGTTATGAATAGCCCAGTTAAAACTATTGAGGGACATATAGTTTCTAATCCATTTAATCCACCTAGCTGGTTAACAGCATTGGTTGTTATTGTAACTATTGTCGGGATGATTAATAGATAATAGTATATTCCGAAGTTAACTCTGCCCCAAAAATAAGTGCTCATATATGGGTCACCTTCACGGATTACTA
>JAGTQD010000096.1 GCA_018396405.1 Candidatus Bathyarchaeota archaeon | reverse complement strand
ATAAACCATTCCCAGAACCCTCCTAACAACGCCTACCCCAATCCCAGCCTAAACCACAATTTTTAAAAAATAAGAAGAACACAATTTTTCAATTCTCTTTTTGAGATTCTGATCATCAAGAGCAAATTAATTATTAATTTAAAAGAAAAACTTATATTTTGGTAATAGGTAACCATATGCCAATTAAGGTGATAATGTATGCCGAACCCTGTGCAGAAGAACTCTTCATATCTAAATTCTATGTCGACTACTGATACTAGAACAAGGGTTGAGGATACCTGCCCATCCAGCGGTCTCTGCCCTCTATGTATTAGGGAGTGCCCCTTTATCTGCGAGGTTTCGTTGTCGGCTTTTAGAGGGCGTGAGGCACTTTATCCAGATCCGAAGATGTTTGGGAAGAGTACTGCTGGCTCCTTAAAGGACTATGGATTAGACTGGTCACATTTTAACATTAAGGCTAGACTTTTAGGCGCTGAAGGCATAGAGCCAGATCCAGACATAGCGTTATTCCCGAATGTTGATGTTGAAACAAGTGTTGCTGGCATACCGCTCAAGATACCCATTATAATAGGAGCATACGGCTCAACAGAAGTTGCCAGGGTCAACTGGGATAGCCTTGCAATAGGCGGTGCTCTCTCCGGAATAATAGTCACTATAGGCGAGAATATTTGCGGTATGGATCCGGAAGCAGTGATCACTAATGGAAAAGTTACTTATTCGGCGGAGCTCAAGAGGAGGGTTGAGGCATTTAAGAAGTTCTGGGATGGAAAGTATGGGGGCATAGCCGTTCAAACTAATGTTGAAGATCAACGCTTAGGGGTTGACGTCTACGCTATATCTAAGCTGGAAGTCGACATCATTGAGAGGAAATGGGGTCAGGGAGCAAAAGCAATAGGTGGAGAGGTTAGGATAAGCAGTCTAGAAAGGGCCATCATGTTGAAGAAGAGGGGCTACATCGTTATACCGGATCCTGAAGATAAGAACGTCCAGGAAGCATTTAAGCAAGGTGTCTTCAAAACATTTGAGAGGCATAGTAGAGTTGGTATGCCAAAGGAGAAAGATTTTATTGAAGATGTTGAGTGGCTTAGGGAGCAGGGAGCTAAGAAGGTGAGCTTAAAGACCGGCAACTATGAGCCGGCAGTAGTCGCGTTTACAATGAAAGTTGCGTCTGAGGCGAAAGTAGACTACGTTGTCTTTGATGGAGCTGGCGGCGGAACCGGAATGAGCCCAGTTCCAATGATGAATGAGCAGGGGACACCAACCGTTTACCTTGAGATGCAGGTCTTAAAGTGCGCGGAAATTCTCAGAAAGAAGGGTATGTATGTGCCAGACATAGTTATGGCTGGAGGGTTCATAGATGAAACCCAAATATTTAAGGCGATCGCGATGAGCAACTTCGGTAATGGACCATATGTGAAGGCGATCTTGATGGGTAGGGCGCCCCTAACAGCCGTGATGAAGGCTTCATACTTTGCAGAGCTAGCCGAGAAGGGGCAGCTACCAAAGGATTTTGAGGAAACCTTTGGAAAAACGCCCGAAAAATTCTTTATTGCGGCACCTGACCTGAAAGTTATGCTCGGCGAAAGGTTTAAGGAGGTTCCTTGGGGTGCAGTCGGCTTATACACTTACATGGATAGAATTAAGGTTGGCTTACAGCAGCTGATGGCTGGGGCGAGAAAGTGGAAGCTAAGTTTACTTGATAGAAGCGATTTAATAGCGCTAACCGAGAGGGCGGCGAAGGTGACCGGCATACCATTACCAGAGGAGGAAGCCGATCAAGTACTGGAAGCTTTTCTCTCCTAAGGGGTGGAAAACAATATTGCCTGTGAGATTCTGCCTTGAATGTAAGAACTTCGAGGATAGGATGGAGATAGATGGCAGCGTGGTTTGTGCAAAGAATCATAAGCCGGGCGTAAGCTGCCCAGACTTCCAAGATAAATTTGAGGGCCTAAGGAACACCGCCTCAAGGACAAGATTCTGTTTTGAATGTAAGAACTTTGAGGATAGAACTGACATCGATGGTAATGTTGTTTGTGCAAAGAATCATAAGCCGGGCGTAAGCTGCCCAGACTTCCAAGATAGAGTGATTGACATCTTCCACAATTATATTTACTGGAGCTATCTCTACAGCTCTGGTAGGACTGAAGAGGGGAAAGAATTTTTTGAGAGAAAATTCTCTAAAAAACTCACGGCGCAAGACCTTGCCTACATAATTTTGGCAGAATACTTTGACCTTAGGCTAGACTACTTAGACTTCATAAGATGCTGGGGTATCGCTAAGAAAATCTATGAAGAAAAGATGCCAGGTATAGCGAGCATCCTCAATGCGGCACTTGAGAGGTTTAACCTTTATGAAGAGAGGACTGATCTCAGAAAAGCCTTTCTGGATATAGTCCTCTCCGGGAAAACGCCCGAAGAAGTTTCTAAAGGAATCCTTGCAGGCCTTTACAAACTATAGAATGTGGTGAGAAGCAATGAGGGAGAACGAAATAATTCTGAAGAAGGAATTAGCCCCGGAAACCTATCTTATAAAGGTTAGGGCGCCCCTGATCGCCAGAAAAGCCAAACCCGGACAATTTGTAATCGTGAGGGCTAGCGAAGATTGTGAAAGAATCCCTCTAACCCTTGTAGACTGGGATCCGATTGAAGGAACTATTACATTGGTCTTTAAGGTTGTTGGCGCATCAACGCTGGAGCTAGGAAAACTAAATACTGGAGACGTATTACATGATTTGGTAGGTCCGTTGGGAAAACCAGCTGAGATTAAGTTTTATGGAAAAGCATGCGTCATCGGTAGAGGTGTTGCCATTGCAGCAGCGTATGAGAGGGCGAAGCATTTAAAAGAAGCAGGCAATGATGTGACTGCCATAATAAGTGCGAGGACATCCAGCCTCCTAATATATAAGGATGAGTTTAGAAGAGTGAGCGATAGGCTCTTCATCGTGACAGATGATGGTTCGGAAGGAACTAGAGGATACGCTGCAGATCTACTCAAGAATCTACTCTCTTCTGGTGAAAGGTTTGATGTAGTTTACGCCGTTGGGGCAGCGACTTTAATGAGAACAGTTTCAGAAGTTACAAAACCCTTTAAAATCAAGACAATTGTCAGCTTAAACTCTCTTATGATTGATGGAACCGGGATGTGCGGGTGCTGCCGCGTAACTATTGGGGGTAAACCCATGTTTGC
>JAGTQD010000095.1 GCA_018396405.1 Candidatus Bathyarchaeota archaeon | reverse complement strand
TAAATCTAAAGGTGATATTAAAGCGGAGACCGTTGACATAATTAAGAGGCACGGGTCTGGCTGCCTAGTTTTTGTTCCGCAGGTTATGGGTTTGGAGAAAGCCCGAGAGATAGCTATCGCCCTTAGGGAGGCTGGGATAAACGCTTTTGTATATGAGAGGATGCGCCCGAAGATTCTGGAAAAGTTCGTGGGCGGTGAATACGCAGCTCTGGTGGGGGTTGCAAGTAATAGGAGTCCATTGGCCAGGGGCCTTGATCTTCCAGAGACCATTAGGTATGTCGTCTTCGCCGGGGTTCCGAGGAGGGAGATCAGGGTCAGCGTTAATGAGTGTAGTCCACAGAAGATCCTGACGCTGCTTAAGGCTCTTTCGCCCTTCTTTGAAGAGAAATTTAGTAGGGAGGCTGCCCCAGTAATAGCGGCTCTCACGAGAATAGTTCCAGTTACAAAAGACGTAATTGAGAAGATCAGGGAGGCTGACGAAAAGAACATTGAGCTAGAGGGGTTTGCTGGGCATGTTCAGAGGATTGTTAAGGAGGCGAGGAGGCTTCTAGTTAGGATAATGGAGGATATAGACCTAAGAAAAATTGCTGAGAGACTTGATGTGGAAGTAGAGATTAGGGGAAATGAGTATATTCTTGTTATACCAGATATTGACGGTTATATACAGGCGTCTGGAAGATCATCAAGATTCTACGCTATGGGGATAAGCCGTGGAGTATCCATCTTAATAGTTGATGATGAAAAAGCCTTTTACGGATTGAGTAAAAGGATCCAGCTGGCGACAGATGAGGAGTTTGAAGAATATTCTCTTGATAAGGCCTGGGAAGAGTTTAGGCAGGTGGATGGAGATAGAGAAGTTATTAGGAAAATACGGAAAGGCGAGTTTACAATAGATGCAGTAGATATTATCCGATCTGCGCTCATAGTCGTCGAGTCTCCGGCAAAGGCTAGGACAATAGCTTACTTCTTCGGCAGACCAGCCAAGAGAACAATAAACGACTTCACGGTATATGAGGTAGCGAGTGGACAAATGATCCTGAATGTCGTTGCCTCTGGTGGCCACATCTTCGATCTAACAACTGAAGGCGGCTTTCACGGAGTCTTGAAGGAGAATGACTTCTACATTCCAGTATATAGTGATATAAGAAGATGTAATAGCTGCGGGGAGCAGTTCACTGATCATGATGAGTGCCCATTTTGCGGGTCAAAAGATATACGATCAAAGAGGAGCATCGTTGAGTTAATTCAGAAGCTTGCTATGGAAGTGAACAAGGTGTTTATTGCGACAGACCCGGATGCTGAGGGGGAGAAGATAGGCTATGATATTTATGTGATGGTTAAGCCCTACTGCAGAAATATCGAGAGACTTGAGTTTCACGAGGTGACGCGGAGAGCCCTTAAAAGAGCTCTTTCCGAGCCGAGAGATATGAGGCTGCCATATGTTCAAGCGCAGATAGTTAGGAGGATTGAGGATAGATGGGTTGGCTTTGAGCTTAGCAGAAAGCTCTGGGAAAGATTCAATTTGATGACGTTATCGGCTGGCAGAGTGCAAACCCCAGTTTTGGGATGGGTCATAAAACGTGTTGAGGAGCTGAAGAATAAGATTCCAGTGGCAGAAGTATTATTGGAAAATGGTTTATCAGTAAGGATTGTGAATCCGCCAGATATAGAGGATCTAAAAAGGAAGTTTAAGGAGGGCGAGCTTAAGGCGAGGATTGAAGGCATATCCTTCCGAGAGGACAAGATTTATCCACAGCCGCCATATACGACCGATAGTATGCTTAAGGATGCTGCCCAAAAATTGGGTTTCACGGTTGGATACACTATGGGTTTGGCTCAGGCGCTATTCGAGTCTGGTCTAATAACCTATCATAGGACGGATGCAACGACGGTGTCTACGACGGGCATAGATATTGCACGCCGATACATTGAAGAGAATCATCCAGGACTTTTCAAGCCAAGGGAATATAGGAGCGAGGGGGCGCATGAATGTATAAGGCCGACTAAGCCCATAAACCTTAAACAATTACGCTTCTATCTCTCCTCAGGGGTTCTAAGGATACCGCAGAAGCTTGGTGCCGATCACCTAAAACTATACGACATGATATTTAGAAGATTTATCGCCAGTCAGATGAGTGAGGCGAGAATTTTAGTTCAAGAGTTTACATTGAAGGTTAATGGTGCTGAGACGAGACAGAGCAGGATTGTGAGGGTTCTTGAGCAGGGTTTCCTATCAGTTAACCCAATTATTAAGATTGATGAAGAAGTCCAAGAGGGAGAGTATAAGGTTGTGAGGTTGAGGGTTAGGCGAGAGCCGACCGTTAGACCATATCGTGAAGGAGACTTAATAGCACTCATGAAGGAGAAAGGCATTGGGAGGCCGAGCACATATTCCAAAATAATAGATATACTCCTAAGGAGGCGATATGTAATCGAGAATAACAGGGCTCTATTTAGCACGAGACTTGGTAAAGCAGTATACGAGTATTTAACTGAAAGATTTGGCACGCTGGTCTCAGAAGATTTGACTAGAAATCTTGAGAAGACCATAGATTCAATAGAAAATGGGCAAGTATATTATCAAGATGTTTTAAGGGTTATCGAAAATGAGATAAGGAGTATAATAAAGTAAAGCATGGATTTTTTAGACCAAAACCTTACAGGACTAAATGAAAATTACCTCCCTATTCTGTGGGGCCCTTTTCGGTAGTGGTATCTTATTTATTAAATCAATATTATATTCATTTTTTAAGAACTTTTCAAACTCTTGGAAAACTATACTTTTTGTTTCATTCATCTTTATGCAAGTTGGTCTTTCAGAATACGCCCCACTTAAATCGTATATGGCTATATGCCTCCGCATATCGTGATCTGATGTCACCATCATAAACATATCTTCTGTGGGTCTCTCTTGAAAGATCCATGCCGTGTAGGAGACGTTCACTAGCCTATAAAATATATCATTCTCGCGTACCGGGTAGACGTGGCTGAGAGAAATTATTTTAAAAGTTTTTGGGTAAACCCTTCTGGTGCAAAAGAAATTGTGATACTCGCCCCCAGCGTATATAACGTCCTCATACGGAGAAGCCCACCAGCCCATTAACTTACACTGGCATTTAAATTGTTTAATCAAATCCCAGACCAAGGGTATAGATCGCATTGCTCATCCTCCACATAAATAAGGCAATTCCACCAATAAATATTTTACAATGGGTATAGAATTAAGAAA
>JAGTQD010000094.1 GCA_018396405.1 Candidatus Bathyarchaeota archaeon | reverse complement strand
TCTAATCCTACCTTACCTATCCCATTTTCTAAGCGTATTAGGATGAACCCCTAACCTCTTACAGACTTCGCTGAGCGTCAGCAACTTCTCAATCATCATGTAAATAAGTGTTAAGAAATGTTATAAAAGTTAACTATTCAGGAACTGCTGCTTGACCCTAGCTTAAGATTGATGTTTCCTCAACTATTTGACGATGAAGAAACTTAAAGGGGCGATTTGAAATTTATAAATTAAGTTAAAATATGTGTCTGTCCGATTATTTATTGTTGTATTGCGTGGTGGATAAAACTGTCTTTCGAGGAGACTGAGATTATTAGGCGTAGGGCTGAAACTTTCCTAAGAACCGCAAAATACTTACTTGAAAATCGTGAATGGGACCTATCAGTCTTTAATCTTGAGCAGTACTGCCAATTGATTTTAAAATATAAATTGCTGGTTAAAGCTGGCTCGTATCCAAGGACGCATTCCCTTAGAGGACTTATAAGAGAGCTTGCCAAGATAAATCCTAAAATATTATCCCTCATTAAAGATGAAGACAAATTGCATTATGTAGCTAGGCTTGAGGAAGCCTATTTAACCTCAAGATATATCCCATATGTTTACGAGGAGAATGAGGCACAAAGTCTATTTAAGTTTGTGATAGAAGTATTTAAGCCCCTTATAGATGAGATTTAATGGTCTCAAAAAATGAGGAATACAGAAATTACTTAAAAGTGGTTAAGAAAGTTAAGGAGATAGTGCACAATATAGATCCTAACGCGAGAATTTTCGTCTTCGGCTCCGTCATTAGAGGCACAGCCACAGCCATGAGCGACATAGATATTTTAGTTGTCACAAAGATGATTGAGCGAAAATATGATATTATGGTTAAAGTGTATAAGGCTGTAGAGGAAAACGTGGAATTACATGTTGTCACCGAAGAGGTTCTGGAAAGATGGTATAGGAGGTTTATACCGGATAAAGAGCTTATAGAAGTATAAAATACTGCAAATAGGGGCAAACAAGATCTGTAACATGAAGAGCCAGGTGGTTGAAAAAGAGCCGGAGAAAATACTAGGTTACCGCTATAATTTCAGGGGAGGAGATAAAATAGACTGAAAAAGACTGGCAAGTTTAAGAGTTTCTCCAGCGCTTTAAGTATCCCAATTTGCAGTCAATAATCCCGCATCTCCTTCATACTTAATCAAAACTTCTTATAATGATCTTAGGTAGGCAAACATAAAAATCCCCTTATTAAAAGACCTAGTTTAACCAGCATCTCCACTTAAAAGCATATAACTAAATATTGCCGCATATTAATCAAGTTAAATAATCCGCTTTCTCCAATTTCCTTCCGGTGGCATCATGAATACAAAAGAGGAAACCATCAAGATTGCTAGAGAATTAAAGCTCTTTGGACAAACGATCAATAATGCTGCAATTGCTCTAAAGAATTCTATTCAGATTATCAAGCCTATTAAGCGCCTAGCAGGCAGCCCAAGCGGCAGCGATTTGAGCTCAAAACTCATTGCTGCAGGGATGATGTGTATAGCCTTTCCAGACCCAACGATCTCAGACATAACAGGGACAATATTAGTTGCCGCTGGAGTGGCTCTTAAAAAGAAGCGCGGGCCGACAATAGCAGACATCTTTAAAGAAACTGGGAAAATAGTGACCAGCCTAAGGAAAATGAGCCAAAAGATATAATGGTGACGCCCTCCAGAAGGGTTACCGGGTATGCTCTAGATATAATGCATAATAGCATGCTAATGCGATCTCACAACAACCTCTTGCAAAATATTATTTTAAGGGCTAAATCTCCATTTTGGTAAGAGAGATTTTTCCATTCTTGGCTTGGGCGATTATCAATTGGCCGTTTTCGAAGGGCCTCCAATCATCTTCCAGATTGGTCATCTCTGAGGATACAATAAACTTATCCGAGCCAGCTATATACATCATCCTCATCCCCGGCTGATCTCCATAACACAACGATCTAATAGCCCCATCAACCTCCTCATCATACTTACAGAAAGCATATAATTTTTCCCCATCACTAAATATCATATTTAAGCCCATATAGGGTCTAGCCTTACTCGGACATTTATCATGGACCCTAAACCAAACTCTATAGAGATCACCCTCAAAGTTCTTTAATGCTTCTCTAACGCTTCTTCCCTCGTGAACCTCCTTAACAATATACCAAAAGTATACCTCACTATCATTCAGGCCCCTCACCCTCAATCTCCACTCACCCAGTAGCTCCGCAATCTCATCGGGGATCATTATGACACCATTATGGACGAAGACAAAATTCCTATAATAGAAGGGCTGAGAATTCTCGATAGAAATCAGCTTCTCCCTAGGCAAACCTCTGGGATTACTTGCCCTTCTAATATGGGCAACTATAATGTTGGATTTAACGCTCTCAGCTATCTCCATGAAGCGCCCACGCTCCTCATAGACTGGCCTATCACTCCTGATCACCTCCAGAGAACCATTCGCATAAAAGCCTATTCCCCAGCCATCCCCCTGAAGTCTCAAGGGATCAGCATAGCTCTGAGCTAGAAGGGAGCATGGATCACTAACCAGATACTTAAAGGCGCTACAGGGCTTTACGGATAATAGACTGTGTCTATCGTAAAAGTTTTTAAGCTGTTTTAGCTACTATAGGTATTTGGAATCAAGAGAGGTACTAGGCAGTGTCCGAGAAGCTCTATAGAACTGGTGAGGTTGCTGAGTTACTGAATATTAGTGTTTCTATCTACTGTTAAGAAGTGGATAAAGCAAGGAAAGCTCCGTGTTCTTAGAGTTGGGAAGCTGTGAATGGTTCCAGAGAGTGAAGTCAGGAGGATTCTGAGTGGTGTTGAGAGAAGAGAGGTTAGAGCCGCTATATACGCCAGGGTTTCATCACATAAGCAGAAAACAGATGGTAACTTAGAGCGACAAGTTGAAAGACTAAGAAGTTACTGTTCAGCTAAGGGATATAGAGTTGTTGATGTGGTAACAGATGTTGCGAGTGGTTTGAACGAGAAGCGTAATGGTCTACAGGAACTCCTCGATATGGCGGTTAAACACGAGATGGATATCGTGGTGATAGAATTCCGTGATAGATTGACTAGATTTGGCTTCGAGTACCTCACTCGGTTCTTCGAGTCACATGGTGTTAGAGTAGAGGTTGTAGAGGAGAGCGAGAAAGGCTACATGGATGAACTAGTGGAGGATTTTGTAGCGATAGTAACATCGTTCGCCGCTAGGATATACGGTAAGCGATCCCAGAAGTTCAGGAAGATAAAAAACACCATAGAAGAGGTGGTGGGGAACGGACACCAAGACTATTCAGAAGACTTTGAAGATTAAGCTTGCACCTCTCTCCAAGAGAGATAAAGTCCTTGTACATCGCTTGCTAAGCGATTACACAAATC
>JAGTQD010000093.1 GCA_018396405.1 Candidatus Bathyarchaeota archaeon | reverse complement strand
TGCTTAAGGGTTTATGTCCTGAGGGCTTAGCCGGCCTATTATTAAGGCAATATGTATGAAAAGCTATAAGCGGGGTTAGGATTACATTGTTCGGCGCGGGATCCGTGAGGATTAGGGCAGCGATTCTGGTGCTGCTTCTCCTCTTCACCATACCGCTAACACCGGTCTCAGCCTCTCATGAAGCGCCCTCGGAGAAAACTTTATGGACTCTCGGTGTTCCAAGAGTCTTAGATTGGAGTAAGTATGGGTTAGCCGTGGGAACAACAAATGGCCACATACTCGTTTACGATGACCAAGGTAATTTAAAATGGAGTCGGAGAGTAAACTATACCGAGATCTGGGATATTTCATGGAGCCAGTATGGCGAGATTGCGGCGATAAGCCTCGGCCCCCCAGGCACACTCTACGTCTTTAACGATGAAGGAGAACTACTCTGGAGCAAAGAATCCGAGCTTGCTCAAGCATACTCTGTAGTGTGGAGCGGCGATTTATTAGCAGCCGCAATAGGAGACCTACAAATCTTTGATCGGGGTGGAAAGCTCATATGGGGTAAAAACGGATCAGTATTGACTATTTCCTGGTACAATGACTTATTAGCGGCCATAGCATGCCTAGAAGGGCTGGAGTGCACATGGGGAATCTACGTCTTCAATAAAAACGGAGACCTATTATGGAGTTTTCCCGGGTCGTTTCACTTTATTTCATGGAGCAACACCGGAGATATAGCAGTTGCTGGAAAATACGATGGAACAATATACGTCTTTGATCAATCAGGGAAATTGAAATGGAAAAAACATTTTGATGTAAGTGAGTTAGGTGCCATAACATGGTATGGTGATCTCTTAGCTATTGGAAGTAAAGGTGTGGTCATTGCTTTTGATAAAGATGGCGAAGCCGTATGGACGTACGACACTAAAGAATACTTTGTTGAAATGTTGTCAACTTATAAGGAGTTTCTGGCAATCGGGTCTCAAAGTGGAAACCTTACATTACTTGATTCTCAGGGGAGACCTGTCTGGGGGTACTGGACCTGCGGCTATATCTGGGCTTTTAGCGGGTATGAGGACCTCATAGCCATCGCTAGCAGTGATGGATATGTCCATGCCCTAGATGAGGATGGTAATCTACTGTGGAAGAGGAAGGTCGGGTTCCTAGTGCAGGCGACTTCTGTACATGACGGCCTTATAGCGGTTGGTGGATGGGAGCTCAACACCATTGTCCTTGATGCTACTGGGAATATTAAATGGAGTAAGGAAACAGGATGGGTTAGTCATCTTGCTTGGCACGAAGACCTCCTCGCAGTCGGAGGTTACGAAAGGCTCCTGGTATTCAATAAAGATGGCGATTTAAAGTGGAGTTTCGAAACGGGCAAAATCCGCTCTCTTTCATGGAATAATGACGGGCTTCTAGCAATCGGCGCTAGCGATAGATTCGGCGTATTTAACAAGGACGGTGCTTTGCTTTGGAGCTACACTACTCCTGATTGGGTCATCTCACTATCATGGCATGAAGGCTTACTCGCCGTGGGAATAGCCGGCAATGGAGTCTTCCTATTCGATAAAAATGGGAACTTGAAGTGGTTTTTTAAGAGCATTAAGAAGGATGCTACCATACCTTGGCGGGTATCTGCTTCATGGTGGAATGACATACTCATAGTTGTGACAGACGCTACCTATGCATTCGATGACGATGGAAACCTCCTATGGGCTAAAGACCAAATATATGGTGCCCTGATCGCTCCCGGGAAAGACTTTGTAGCATTCGGTGGGGGTAGAGGGGTTTATGTACTTGATGAAGATGGTGAGATAGAGTGGAATTATACCTCGCCTGAGATTGTAAAGCCAAAGGAGTACTTCACGAAACTCTACCCATGTGATATATTTTCCCTAAACTGGGTGGGCAATTATCTTGTAGCAGGAGACCGGTTAGGCCGGATATTCCTATTTAACGAGACCGGGGATCTAATCCGGGTCTATAACATGGGTGATGGAGTCCAATCAATCTCAACAGAAGATAACATATTTGTGGCTGGAGGCGGCGGAGGGATCCTCATCAAAGAACTGCCGATCATTTCTAAACCTCCGAGAAAGGTATTGCCAGAACTCCCAAAACCATACAATAAATTTACCCCCATTCATGGGGAGACATTACCATCCTTTGAGGAGAGAAGGGTCTATCTACCCATTGGGATAGCTGATTACGGTATTGCTGAGCTTCCTGAAGGGATTATAGGATATAGGTATGAGTACACGGAGGCCTGGGGTCTTGCCGAAATAAGGGAGCTATATACGGTCAGGGCCTTCGATAACGAAGAGACTAAGCATGGAGCCGCACTCCAACTAAACGCATTTCTGCATGTTGAAGTGAAGGGTGGTCAACAGGTTTATTGGATTCAGAACGTAGTAAATATTGAGACTGAGAACAAGTTAATCAGGGTGATAAACAATATTTGGAATGTTACAACCTATCCCACCTCAATTTTGATGAGTGAAGTGGTTAAGGGAAATGGAAGCATGGAGAGGGTAAGACGGTTTGGCGATTACTATTTCTATATAGCTGGAGAGTGGACCAATTACCACTATCCGCTTAACATTATCTTATCTCTCTCAACAAGAGTCGAGAATGGAATTGTCAAGATATATTTTGGGCGATCGCTTGAAGGTAGCCCTCTCAGAACCTATGACATGGTATCATTAAAAATCAATGCCAGATCCGCTTATTTCAGAGTCGATCCAACAGCAACCCCTATTCCAAGTAACATAGAGTTTGTGTTCACAGGGCCAACTGGAGCCAAGCCGAAAACCGCCATAGAGAGGATTAATGCAAGCTTAAGGTTATTCGTCAATGTAAGTGGGGAAATTATACCGATCCCAACAGCATACAGTCATGGTTATACGACTCATGAAAGGGTTAAAGGCATTGCCACAAGATATGGTGGAGATTATGATGTAATTTTGAGCTCGGGTAAGGCATTGCCAACTCAGATTTATTACTCAACTGAAATTTTACCTTCGTTTCAGTTAATACAGATGCATGATCCACTAGGAATTTTCGATGGATTAAAGTTCGTGAAGACGGGAGAAGAATTAGATATACCAAGAGGTTATTTGCTGGATCTAGGCAATATGACCAGATTAGTCTTAAAAGGCTACCAATATGCTGGGAGAAATGAAGTAACACTGAATTGGAATAGGCAGTATTACGTCTCTGTTTACTCTGAGTATGGAGAAGCGAGGGGGGAGGGTTGGTATGATGAGGGTGGCGAAGCAGAAATCTCAATTTCACCAGTAAAAGTCGAGGATGCTTCAAAAGTCTACATCTTTCAAGGATGGGAGCGTGATGGCATCTTGGTGAGCGCCTCGTCATCCTATATATTCAGGGTATATGCTCCCATGACATTAAAAGCCAAATGGGTGGTCGAGGAGAAGCCAACGACAACTACAACTGTGAGGGGGGTTCGTGAAAAACCAGTAACCGCTTTGGTAGTCATATTAATGATTATAGCGGCGTTT
>JAGTQD010000092.1 GCA_018396405.1 Candidatus Bathyarchaeota archaeon | reverse complement strand
CCCTCCATGAGCGTGAGATGCATAGCCCATGTGAAGTCGAGCAGAATCAACCTATTTTTTCCCTCTGTTCCCCCTATTATGCTCCAGGGCTCATAGATAAGAGACTTCAGGTAATCGTCTTCTCGATCCCTCTCAACGACAACTTTATGAGCTAGACTGGATAGGGCTGATGCTACACCATAATGTGCTGGTCTTGTGAAGAAGAATTGAATTAGATAGTCAGCGCTTCTCTGCTTATCGTGAAGGACTACTCTCTTTTGCACAAGGGCCTCAAGGGTACATAAAGGGCAAATATATACTTTCTTTCGGCTCCACTTTTGTAAGAGGACATTTAGGTTTATACAGCCAGGGTATCTGGGAGACCACTTTTCGGTAGAAGCCTTATCATATTTTATGTAGCCGTAGAATGTTGGGCATACTGGATCCGCAACTGCCAACCCGCATATTATGCAGTTGCCTTCTCCGCCAGCATACTCAACTCCAGCAAGCTTTACTCCAATAAAGAAGGTTTCAAGGGTATTATCTACTTTTATGATTTCATTTGAGTCGCTCGCGAATCTGCCAATCCCAGCCCACTTTTCAATCTTTTCCCTATCTCTGCTCTTTCTACCAATTATATCGAGTATATATCCATAGGTGGCTTCGATATCCTTTTTCAGATCAAAATACTCGACTTCAACCGGATGCGCTACACCCCAATCTTTAGTCGTAACCGTTATGAAGCCGCCCTTACCCGCTATGAAGAAGGCGTTTTCTCCAATCAACTCCCGAATTTTCTCTATGGCTTTCTGGTAGATTAGTGAGCGGAGCGCTACCTGCGGAATAAATATTGATACAAGATCTAGCTTCAGCGACTCGCAAAACTTCTTGATCTTCTCTTCAGCAGCCTCCTCGCGGACCATCCTTACAGCTTCATGGATGTTTTCTGCGCTAGTTATTAGGTCTGCGAGCCTTACGCTTACTCCAGCCACGGCGTACTCGCTTAGCAGTATGCTTGGGTTCTCGGCAACGTTATAGTCGCAGCATTCAAGCACCTTCCTTATAACATTGTTTTCAAGACCGATATCCTCCAAAGTGTGAGAGACAACTTTCCTCAGTTTCTCTCTTGTTAGAGACTCATCTAGGCTCTTAGCCTTCTGATATATGTCATGAAGGAGACCGCAGTATGTCGCTAAGTCTATGATATCCTCATCGCTAGTTAACAATTTAGCAATATCGCCGGCGATTGCCGCGGTATTTAGTGAATGCTGGATCGCTGATACGATGTCGCGCCTCTTCCAGCTAATAAGACCCATGAATGGATGATATATCTTGAAAGAGGCTTCGTATAGCTCTCCACTTCCTATTTTCACTTCTCTGTCCATTAAATTTAGTAATATTGCATGGAAATATTTATAAATTTCGCCATATTTACTTCTATTTTGAGGAAAAAATGGCAATGAAGAATGACAAAAAAGTATTAATAATACCCGTCGGCGTAACCGCGGAGGTTGCGAAGGGGTTCTTAGCATATGCCGGTCCCAACTCTATTGTTATAGGCGTCTATCTAAATGATGGGAAGTTCATGGATGCTAAAAGGAGCGTGTTAGATACATTGAAGATTGCGTGCGACGCTATAGGCGCAGACTTCCATGAGCATGGCGTCACATTGGATGAGCGCGGCTTCGCCAGTCTAATAAGGATGATTAGGGAAGTATCGCCTGACGAGATATATTTGGGGACGATTACAGGGCCAAGGCTCCTCGACATTTTCCTAATGAAGGTGCTCTATGAATATACTGTGCTACACAATGTAAGCGCCTATCTCATCGTCGGCGTTGAGGGAGAAACTGCCTCCTTCACGATTAAAATTAATAGCATGTTTACTTCATTAGTTGATCTCGGCCCCCTCCAGAAGAAGACGCTTTTTTACCTCGCTAAGAGGGGGGTGGCGAGCGTTGATGAGATGGCCGAGGACATTGGTGTATCAAAGTGGACATTTTATAAGACTCTTTCATCCCTCATTGAAAGCGGTCTTGTGGAGAGGATTAGGCGTGGATCCTATAAACTAACTTTAGTCGGCGAAATTTTAGCTGGGGTGGAGGAAACATTAAATTATGGACAACCTTAACATTAAAGTTCTTAAAGTGAAGATCACAGCGGCATCAACCGACTTTATATATAATTACTCGGGGAAAATTGTGAAAACAATACTGTTAACCGAAGTCCCAGAGCTCCAACCAGCCTTTAGACCTGTGAAGGGCTTCTTTAAGCTTATTAGAGTAAGCCCTCTTATTAGGGGCGAAACAGCTGTGACACCGGTATTCGAGAGAAAGCGTACAAGTATCGGTGTTAGTTATGAACTCAAGCCAATACAGCTCTCAGGCAGCTACATGTTCGAGGTTGGCTCAACATCCGATATTATTTCTAAGACGCTTAACAGCCTCAGGCAGGTTCAGGGGGTTAAAACAAGACTTAAGTTCGAGAACGCCATCATCGAATACGTTATTGAGGACATCGAAGTAGAAGATTTTAACATTAGTCTAGATAATCATGTACGCATTGCAACCGTTAGCCCGGCGCTCCTTCCGACACCATACTCAGCCACTCAGCATGTTAGGAGGTTTACGATAAGTCCAGTGGTGGTTTTCTGGATACCATACTTGATATCGCAGGGCATATACAGCGTCACTAATGATGCTGTAAACAAAGCAATGAGGTTGCTGGAGACATGCCTTGTAGAGCACTACTCGTCACAAATAAGGGTGATACATATACCATATGATGGGAGAAGAGAGCCAACGCTGCACTTCAAGGCAAAATATATCGTCCTATCCTCAGACCATGAGGAAAAGAAAGCCCTAGCAAGAATCTTGAAAGCCGCGAGGGTATTAGGTATAGGCGCAAGTAGAACTAATGGTTTTGGAACAATTCAATTTCCATAAAACCATTTTTACTTTCGTTTAAAAGATTTTCTCTTAATAAAATAACTGAGCTGACTGGCTACTGAGTATAGAATCAAAATATTAGTATGTCGCCTTCTTTTAAGCCGAAACTCTCCCTAACCCTCCTTAGTATGGTGACCTGAAATTTGTATTTGACCTCGCTCTCAAGATTTCTCTCTTTGAAACCCTTGAAAATATAGGAGCAATATGTTAAAAGTTGAGCAAAGAAAAACATAAATTCTTGAAAAAAGGAAAACATGTTGGATATTGAAGGGGAATGGTTCTGTCGTTTGAAGAGTCCAGGATAAAGATGCATGTTTTATATAGGGTGATTGGCCTAGTTCATGTCCCGTTGGGTTTCCTCCTCGCCCTTGGCTTTATCGGTTCAGTTCAATCTTTCACCGAGTGGACTGGCATGGCTTGGGATTTTAGGCTCTTCTTCTATATCAGCTCCCTCACCTCAGCGCTTTTATTCGCATTGCTTCAGTTTTTGGTTCATGATGCTAATGTTAGGAGGCTTTGGGTGAGGCGCCTTCTACTGGGCGCTCATTTTCCACTCGGCCTATACCTCTTCCCCTACCTCATCCTTACAATCCTTGCACGCTATCCGCCCAATCCCCTCGCCATAATTTTCTTAGCGTTTATCGTAATCGTCCAGATACTTGACAGAAAATTGGAGAGTATAATAGGTAGAATAATAATGCTGCTCTTAGGCATGGCAGCCTCATTCATC
>JAGTQD010000091.1 GCA_018396405.1 Candidatus Bathyarchaeota archaeon | reverse complement strand
ATCCCCAAGAATCCCCCCTATAATGACAGCCTCGTTCCCCTCAAAATCCTCCGGTTTAAGTCTCTCCCTAGCCTTTGGGTCAAGAATAATTATCTTTTTCTGGTCAAAGAGTTCAGTAAAACTCTCGCTTCTAACTATCCCTATCGAGGAGAGGATGTTGGCATCTCTTGGGTTCTTAACGTTTGTGAATACAAGCCTGTCTTTACCAACGATCCTCGATGCGTGATCGTATTCAAAGTAAAGCCACTTACCGATCTCTGGCTCCAAGTGCTCGATCACGAAGAGCATGAACACACCTCTAAAAGAATCTGTGGGAACGCGCATAAATATTTCCATTTATCCGCAACATTCTTATAGTTCCCTCGGGAATACTGTTTTGGTTGACTCTTCATGTGCGGAATTTTTGGTTGCGCGACGAGCGGCTCTAAGGCTGCAGAAATAATCCATGGCGCATTAAAGAGACTCGAATATAGAGGATACGACTCGGTCGGCGAGGCCACAATTTTTGAAGGAAAAATCTATATCAAGAAGGATCAGGGCAAGATTGATGATGTCCACAGTCTCTTAAACCTTGATGATCTCCCAGGCTCTCTTGGGATAGGGCATACTAGGTGGGCGACACATGGAGCCCCGAGCAAAATCAATGCTCATCCGCACACCGATTGCGGTGAAAAGATCGCTGTTGTCCATAATGGCATAATCGATAATTTCGATGAGCTAAAGGCTGAGCTAGAGAATCTTGGGCACACATTTAAATCTAAGACGGACACGGAGGTTATACCGCACTTAATTGAAGAGAATCTTAGACATGGTCTCCCTTTTATCGAAGCTGTTAAGGAAGCCCTGAAGAGGCTTGATGGATCATATGCCCTAGCCATAATATCAACCCTTGAGCCAGACAAGATCATATGCGCCAGGAAAGAGAGCCCGCTTATCATAGGCATAGGAGAAGAAGCGATGTATTGTGCGTCAGATATACCAGCCCTACTACCACTAACGAATAAAATAATATCTTTGGATGATGGGGAGGTCGCGGTCATCTGGTCTAGGGGATATGAGATCCGAAGATTAAATGATTGGGCTATCGTAGCAAGGGAGCCAGAGATAATTACGTGGACGGTGGAGATGGCTGAGAAGCAGGGCTACCCGCATTTCATGCTAAAGGAAATTCACGAGCAGCCGCTCGCTCTCAGAAACACACTCAGGCTGCAAGACTTGTATCTAGATCTTATTGCAACGTTCCTAGATAGAGCAAAAAACGTCTTTCTAGTTGCCTGCGGCTCATCTTATAATGCCTGCCTAGCAGCATCCTACATGTTCAGTAAGCTTGCGTGTATCTCAGCTTACCCAGTAGTGGCATCAGAATTCATTGAGCAATTTGGTTCAGCAGTTAATATTGACAGCGCTGTTTTAGCGGTCAGCCAGTCTGGCGAGACAGCGGACACCTTGATGTCAGTTGATTATGCAAGGAATAGGGCGGCAACCATCCTCGGCTTAACAAATGTAGTCGGCTCAACCTTAACCAGAGTCTCACGAGTCTACATATTACAGCAGTCGGGTCCAGAGATAGGCGTTGCGGCGACAAAGACTTTCACAGCCCAGCTACTAGTATTAGCGCAGATAGCCTTAAGAGTAGCAAAGTTGCGTGGTAAACTTAGTAGCCAGGAGATTAAGGGTCTAGAGAAGGAGCTTAAAAGTATACCAGATATTGTTGAGAAGACTATAAAAATGAACGTGGAAAAGGCTAGTCAAATTGCTAAGAAATATAGGGATAGTAGATTTTTCGTGTTTGTTGGTAGGGGGATAAACACGGCAACTGCCCTTGAGGGTAGGCTGAAGCTCTTGGAAATAGCATACGTTCCATCCCTTGCCTTCCCTGCTGGTGAGAGTAAACATGGGCCAATAAGCCTGATCGAACCGGGGGTCCCAGTAATATTTATCTGCCCCAGAGATAAAACCCGGAAGGCAATTATTGGAAATATTATGGAGATGAAGGCCCGCGGGGCCTCAATAATATCCGTTATTGAGGAGGGTGACGAGGAGATTAAGCGCTTATCAGATGATTATTTCGAGGTAGGGCGTACTGTCTCCGAGATATTCTCGCCAATAGTATTTATAATACCGTTGCAGCTATTCGCCTATTACATGGCTGTTGAAAAGGGATTGGACCCAGATAAGCCGCGGAATCTAGCGAAATCTGTAACGGTTAAATAATTAAGACCTTCTCCTGAAGAAAAAGAGGCACCTTTACGCCCTTAAAGAAGATTATAATCTTATCTCTCCCTCCGAAATATTTATAAAAACTCTATTAATATTACTGAAAATAAGGAGTATGTAATACTGTATGCGGGGCTGGCGAAAAATACTCCTGTCTGAAGTCCATCAGAGAGAAACGGTGGATGTTCGAATTGGGCATCCACATAATCGCCGACTTCCTGGGAGTGGATCCCAGGAAGATTGCGCGGGTAGAAGACTTACGCGTTATTCTAGATAGGGTTATTTCTGAATCTGGTCTCCATGCCGTCTCATCAGTTTTCCATCAGTTTGAGCCTCATGGTGTTTCTGCCGCATATATTTTATGTGAATCTCATCTGAGCATTCATACGTGGCCAGAGTGCGGTTATGTTGCACTAGACATATTTACTTGTGGTTCGGACGAATGTGCCCTCAAGGCGTTTGACCTACTAGTTGAGGAGCTTAAACCAAATATTGTGGAGAAGAAGATTATAAGAAGGGAGTTCTATGAAAAGAATAGAGTCTCATATACTTAGACTCCTCCTAGAGTCCGAGAAAAGCGTTTGGGAGCTTTTAGATGCGAGCTGGTTTACAGTTAAAGATTTTGTGGATACCGTCAACAAGTTATTCTCTGAAGGCATTATAAAAGTAGAGCATGGTAAAATTCGCTTAACGGAGAAAGGGCTTGAGAGAACAAATAGAAGGGCCCTAGATTTCAGGGCTGAAATATGTGATAAATGTGAGGGGAAGAAGATAACATTTGGCGGCGGTTTTAAAGAGGTTGCGGAGAAGTTTTCGCAGATAGTTAAAGATAGACCTCAGCCGGATGCAAGTTTCTTCCAAGGTTATATGCGTGAGTATGATGTGATATCAAGGATAGCGCTAATGCACCATTATAATGACTTGGTAGATAAGTCCTTTATACTTATAGGTGACGACGACCTACTAAGCATAGCCTTGGCTCTAACCGGGTTACCCTCAAGAATAGTTGTTTTAGATATTGATGCGAGGCTCGGGGAATACTTGAATAAGGTATGTGGTAGATATGGGCTGAATATAGAGTTTCAGCAGTATGATGTTTCAGAGCCGCTGCCCAAAGACTTAATTGGTAAGTTCGACGTTTTCTCCTCAGAGCCCCTTGAAACGCTGAGCGGATTAAAGGCTTTCCTTTCCAGGGGAATAGCATGC
Organism: Candidatus Bathyarchaeota archaeon; assembly: GCA_018396405.1. GTDB lineage: Archaea > Thermoproteota > Bathyarchaeia > Bathyarchaeales > DTEX01 > DTEX01. The sequence goes on along the minus strand of JAGTQD010000091.1, from coordinate 270 downwards.
TTAAATGAGAAGAGTGCTGGATATGTTGGTCTCTCAACGGCCGAAGCCTCTCCTAGAAAATGGAGAAGCGTGGAGCTAATGCTCCTAAAAATGAATTGTATAATAACGGATATCATTAAAGATTTCTCAAAATATGGAACATCATATGAGACAGCAAATTATGAAATGTTCACCTCAAGATTCAATTTTCCGGTTGATAATAACCCCGGAATATATTGGTATAAGTCCTCACTATTTAGATTTGAGCTCCTGGGGAAGCCGAAACCAATA
>JAGTQD010000090.1 GCA_018396405.1 Candidatus Bathyarchaeota archaeon | reverse complement strand
ATCAGTATTGTTTCTTCGCCTTTTGTCTGCTCGATTTTTTCGAGTTCTTCTATTAGGGTTTTTATTTCTTCTGGCCTAAACTTGTGGATTAGTGTTAGGAATGCTCCTCTCTTTCCCTTTTTTAGTGTTTCTATTAGGTCTTTTATGGATTCTATTTTCTCAAGCGCTGGTAGGCTTGTCTCTAATGCCTCATACTTGTTTCTCAGCTGGTCTTCGAGCTCTATCCTATCGACTATGAAGAATATTATACTATATGCTCATAATCTATGATCTGAATGTTCTTGACGATTTCTCCCTCTTAAGTTTTACTGGGACGCTGTGTTTTAGGCTTCTCAGAACTGTTTTGGCACCCTCCATCGCGGCCGGAGCCATCTTAAGCTCCGATAAGACCCGGTTAATATCGCCCTCAGTTTGAGGGTGTCCTCTCTTGTAGCTTGAAGATAGTATAGCAATATTTCTTCGGCTGACTTTTGGGTACGCCCAGCTTCGCTGAGCTTTTGGCGTATTGGTTTCCATTTTTAACACACTTCGATTTATCACAACTAAGTGAGGGACTGAGACATCTATAAAGCCATGTCTTGCCAAAATATAAAGTGCGGACTTAAATTCTCTAAAGTTACTTGGTTTAATCTCATCTTCAAGTTCACCTAAGCTTTTAATTACGACTTGATTCTGGTAGAAATTCTCTAAAAATTTAATTAAAAGGTGTTGCTTTACTGTTTGCCATCTTGGTGTAAAATCTAAGCTGATTATTCTCTTTAAGTTTTCACAAATCTCTTTTCTTTTCTTAAAACTTTCACTCGTTCGATCATCATGATTCTCACTTTCCCATAAGAAGTAAATCCATCAATCCTTGCTTGATTTTTCCAGTTTTGCCTTTTTTCTTTCAAGTTCGAGTTTTTATCGACTTCTGAAAGAATCTCAACGATTTTTTGCTGTTCCTTAAGTGGATGTAATGGGATTCTCAGATTTTTCTATGGGTATGCGTTTATAAGATTATCTAAGCCGCCCTCATAACATAATATCCAAATCTTCTACCATGAATATTCATCGATTTTCATCGTCTTAAGCGTTAATTTTTTTTAAGTATTTAAGGTATTAGTGATTATTTAGAGGCGAATTAAATGTATATAAACGCATCCTTAGTGAAGAAACCTATATTCTCTGAGCTTCCACCTCCTCTCCCCTCTTCTCCTCCACCAACCAAAATTTCTAGAAGAGAACTGTATATTGTGCTAGTTGCTGCTGTGGCTATTGCCGCCGTACTTACAGTATTTCGTCTTCTGCCAAGTGGTGGGGAAAAGATATCTCTGATCCTTAATTATAGAAAAGGGGAAAAGATGACTTATAATGTGACTTTAACATCTGCAACAGGAGGCGAAAAAACGCGTATCTGGAGGGCAACACTATATATGGAGGTGTTAGATTTCGATGGGGAAAAATACACGATTTACTATAGGTTTGAGCCGGATATAGGAAGCCCCTGGGTTTACACAGTCAAAGTAAATAAGCAGGGAAGTATAGTTGGTGAGGTTAGTAAGCTGCCTTTTGAAATGCAGGGATTCTGGGCTTCATTGGGAGGGACCCTTAGTCTTCCCGGGTTTGGATGTGGTTTTCCGAAAACAGAGGTAGTGATTGGAGAGGTGATTCAAAGCCCATTTTCCTATATAATAGATATGTGGGATATGCATATTAATGGAACAGTAAAAATTAGATGCAGCGAGATTACGACAAAAACGTTCGCTGACATTGGAGAATTTAGAGTTTTCAAGATCGATTTTTCAATTGATTTGTCAGGAACATCTCAAAATTATGTCGTAACGAGCTCTATAGATGGATATGAATATCTTGAGTACGATACATGTTTACTCATAGAGTATTTTGCCCAAGTCTATACCATATCTAGATCAAAATATGTGAACATAACGGAAACAACTATAGGGAGCACTCAAATTAATCTTATAAAGCTTCTAGGTCATAAACTCAGATAATCTATCCCCACTTGAGAGCCAAGTTTAGAAGATCTATAGAGAACGCAATTTTTCTGATGAAGAATATTCAATCGATCAAGTTATTCTCTAAAATAAAATATAATGCCGAAAAATTTTTAAGTATTTTTAGAGAATTAACCTCTATTAGGGTGATCTAAATGTCGGGGCGAGAAATTATTGGTATTATAATGGCTGTTCTGGGGCTTCTAAGTATATTTGTTGGTCCCTTTCTTGGATACTTAGATATTGCTCAAATCACTAGTGAAATTGCAGGTAAAGAATTTAACATTAGTCAAATATTCATATTTGGTTCTACTACTTTCTCATTTTATGTTAGATGGTTTTTGCTTCTCATCATTGGTATTATATTGCGGTCAAAAATGATCGAACTTATACAAGTTATGTCTATGCGTAGAGCAATTGTATATATTGGACTACTCCTGGGATTAATTATGCTTGGAGTATTAATTTTTGGTCTCCTAAGAGAAATTCATGTGGAGGCGCTTATTGTGTATGTGCCTTTCATAATTAATGCTTCCATACTTTTGTCGTGGACAAAAGATGTTAGCAAATATAGGTAGGATTTAAAGGGATGATATATACTATATTGTCTCCATATACACCTGAAGATAGCGTCAAAAAAATGGTGAACGCTTTAAGACAAGTAAACGCGAAAATTGAGTCTTTAACCGATAGATCACTTAGAATTAAGGTTAAAATTGGATTCATGACATCTATTTCAGTTCAAGTGAACTTCATAGAGATGCCTTATGGTAGTATAATAAGGTTTGTGATTCCTGAAGAAGAGAATCTAGTTGACAAAGTATTCTTTGATGAAGAGACAGCATATATGGCCCAAAGAGAAAGAATGGAAAGAATCAAATTAAAGATCGAGGAACTAAAAGCTAGTGTTGATGGACTTAATGAGGAAGAAGTAAAGAGAATTTTTAATATAAATATGAATATAAAATTTCTTACTAGATGCCCGCATTGTGGATCTAGTCTTCGTAAAGGTTTTAGGTGTGCCTATTGCAATTCTATAATGGTGGATTTTCTATATTGAATATTTTAGGCTTAAAGAAACATATTATTTTAATTTAATAGAATTCTCATAGCGCTTTCATACGCATTTAAGTAGCCCTCTTCTTTACATTGCCGTTCACCATCAAGATGATTGGTACATGAGAATCAAATAAATATTTGCTATAGAAACCAGAGAGAAAAATTCGGGTAAAACAACCAAATAAAAAAGGTTTTTCCAGAAATGAAGGTATGTGTTGTTAAGCGATTACAATGACCCCTTCTCATCGATTAATTTGTTTTCTAGGATGAACCTACAGCATTTGAAAATCTTATTTATTTTTAACCCTAGCTATTCTGGCTGTTTCTCTTAGTCCGCATGCCTTTCTAGCTCTCTTACTGACTGCATACTTTTCCCTAAACCTTTAATTATTGGGATGACCAGAACACTTACTGAGGTGCCTAGACATGAGTAGTAAGTCAATTAATGAGATGAAGGGCACCAGAACTAGGGGTTCGAATCCCGGCGGCCGCACCAATACTTCTGATAATTTCCACAGGGGTCAAAAATACCACGAAATATATGTAAGGATGTAAGGGGAAAGACAGAATATAACCCTATCTATAGAGCGAAGTTTATGTTTGTTTCACATCGGGATACTTCTCTCTTATCTTTGCATCGGCAATTTTAGCAATTAA
>JAGTQD010000009.1 GCA_018396405.1 Candidatus Bathyarchaeota archaeon | reverse complement strand
CGATGTTCTCCATCCCTATTCCTTCCGCAAATTCCTTCCAAAAGAGTATGTGTATTCTGAATATATAATTTTCGGTATACAAAACTGAAAAAATATGTAATATAATATATAATCTGAACCAATCTCCTGTAAATCTCTGTGTAAGCTCTAGAATTCCAGAGGGAAATAAATATTAATTACGCCAAGAAATAGATTTATTGGTTATAACTGGAGGTTATTCTTATTTGATAATAACTGGATCATTACTTAAAAAGATGAGGCTGGAGGCTGGTTTAACTCAGAGTGAACTTGCAAGGCTTGTTGGGGTATCTCAGGCGCACATAGCAAAGATAGAACGTGGAAAGGTTGATCCAAGACTCTCCACAGTAAATAAGATTCTTCAAATATTAACCAGCAAGCGTGGAAAGACATGCAGGGAGATAATGACTAGAGAGGTTATAACGGTGTCCTCAAAGGAGAAGATAAAGAATGTTAGTGAGATAATGGTGAGATATGGCATTTCGCAGGTACCAGTCGTTGAGGGGGGAAAGGTTATTGGCATGGTTACCGAGGAGGGAATTGTGCGCAATCTAAGTCCAAATATATCTGAGGAACCTGTTGAGAAGGTTATGGAGCCACCTCTCCCCACGGTTTCAGAGGATACTGATATAAGTGTGATAAAGCCGCTGCTAGAGGTTCATCCAGGAGTCTTAGTTATGAGGAAAGGTGAGCTCGTTGGAATAATAACGCGCTCGGATCTACTAAAGGTTATCTGATATTTTTACCCTGAAGTCCTCTTTTACAATATTTAGGACGACATTTGTGACTGTGCGCTTTACATGGGGCAACGATAATAGTCTCTTAACAAAATGGTTCATTTCAAATCTATCCTTAAACCTGGCTATTACAGCGATATCGAAATCTCCAGTTATATCATAAACCGTGATAACATTATCAATCTTTGCTATCTCATTCTCCACCTCAACTAGATGCGTCCCCTCAGCTTGAACAAGTATTATGGCGGTTATCCCGTATCCAACCTTTACAGGATCGACAATAGCCGTGTAACCCCTTAGAACACCTTTTTCCTCAAGACACTTTATTCGATTATATACTGTTCCAACAGAAACCCCGAGCCTACTAGCCAACTTATTATAGCTGATTCTTGAATCCTCCTGCAACAACTTAATTATTTGAAGATCTAATTCATCAATCTCGTTCTCTGGCGATGTTCATACCTCCTACTGAACATTTATTTAATTAAGAAGACATTTATTTAAAAATTTTTCAATATTGAGCAAAAAGTTTATATACAATGCATGATGAAAAATACTTCTGTTAAATGATATGGTGGGACATTTGGAATACGACGATATTGAAGATGCTATTAAGAGAGCTATTGAGAAGATTAAGGTGAATAGGGTTCGGTGGGTGCATTCAGCCTTCGTTGATATAAGAGGGCTAATGCAGGATATGGTGGTGTCCTCCAGAGAATTCATTGAGGGAAACGCCTTCCTCTCCGGTCTAGGCTTTGATGGCTCATCTGTCCGGGGCTTTAAGTCAATTGAAGAGTCAGACATGGTTCTTATGCCGGATCCGAGAACGCTGTGTATAATCCCATGGACTACCAGTGAGGATCAAAAGAGCGCTATAGTTATAGGTGACGTGTGTGAAGCATATGGAAAAAGGGAGCCCTCAGAGGTCGATCCGAGAGGATATGTTGCCAAAAGAGCTGTTAAGGCAGCTGCCGAGATGGACTATATCTGCCTCTTCGCTCCAGAGATGGAGCACTTCGTCTTCACATCAATAAACCCAACTAAGCTCGTTTGGGATCTATGGGTTAGCCCGGATGGTGGCAAGAGCGACTCCTGGGGTGCCCCGAGAGTTGTCCCAGAGTCGCCTGAGATCTCGGGTAATGGATATATTTTGAGTCCTAGGGACGCTTACTTCAGGGCTCCGCCGGAGGATACTACGACAGAATATAGAAATGAAGTTTCAACTATTCTTGAAGATTACTTTGGTTTTAAGATAGAGAAGCATCATCATGAGGTTGCAACAGCTGGTCAAGTTGAGATTAACTTTCAGTGTGGGCCGCTTGTTGAGACCGCTGATAGAGTAATGTATTACAAGTTTGTGGCGAAGAACATCGCTAAGAAGAGGGGGTTGATAGCTACATTTATGCCTAAACCGATCTTCATGGACAATGCTAGTGGAATGCATGTTCATATGTCGCTCTGGAGAGACTCTGTAAACGTAATGTATGATGAAAATGACGAGTATGCTGAGCTAAGTCAGACTGGAAGATACTTCATTGGCGGGCTGCTTGAGCATGCCAAAGCCCTTACAGCAGTTTGCTGTCCAACCGTAAACTCATATAAAAGGCTTGTTCCCGGGTTTGAGGCGCCGATATATATTGTTTGGTCTCGCAGGAATAGATCCGCATTGATCAGGATACCAGTTTATCATAGGGGGCCACAATACGCTGCTCTCAAGCGTATTGAATATCGCGGTGCTGATCCCTCGTGTAACCCATATCTGGCCTTATCATGTCTATTAATGGCTGGTCTTGACGGGATAAAGAAGAAGATTGATCCAGGCGACCCTGTGGATGAGGATATTTATAAGCTGACTCCAGAGAGGAGGAAGGCCCTCGGTATAAGTCAGATACCCTCAACTCTCAAAGAAGCCCTCGAGGAGATGAAGAGCGACGAAGTTATCCAAAGAGCACTAGGAAGCCACATCTTTGACAGCTTTATCGAGTATAAAATGAAAGAGTGGCTGCAATACTGCCTTTACGTATCCCCATGGGAGATTGTGAAATATATTGATTATTAATTGTTTAGGGAGTGAGGAAATTGATAAGAGCATATATATTTATTGAGACAAAACCTGGCACATCATTAGAGGTTGTTAAAAGGATAAAGAGTAAGGTTAAAGAAGTTGTCCAAGCCGATGCAATATACGGGAGGTTTGATGCAATAGTTATAATCGAGACTCCAGATCTCGAGGTGTTACATGATCTGTTATACAATGTTATTGAGAAGGATCCCGACATTCTCCACACGGAGACGGCGCTCACCCTGACCGAGATAAGATAGCATTTGGGAGGATAATGTTATGGGTGTAGGCAAGGATTTGAGAAGGAAGCCTTTGAGGGCATTCGTCCTAGTGAGAATGAAGCCTGGAACATCTGAGGATATTGTCAGGTCTAGGCGTATAAAAGGTGTTAGAATGGCTAACTCTGTTCTCGGGAGATATGATGCCGTCGTCGTCATCGAGGCAAGTAGCCTTGAGGAGCTACATAAGATAATCTATGAAATGATTGAGCAGCATCCAAATGTTGTGCGGACTGAGACCCTTATATCCATATTTCACCAACCAAGCTAGTTCTCAATAAAAATGTGGAGGTGGAAGGTATGATTGATCCAAAACTCGTCGATAAAATGGCCTTTGAGGATCTCTATTTTAAATTGTCTTTGAATGTTGATCCAATAATTGATGATACGACGCTTAGAGACGGTATTCAAATGCCGGGCTTAGCTGTTTCTCCAGAAGAGGCTGCGGAGATAGCTCGCTTATTAGCCGAAATCGGGGTCGAGCGGATAGAGCTCCATCATTACCAGAAGCCTGATAAGGAAGCCGTTAAGCTCATCCAGAAGATGGGTTTAGGAGTTAGATTGGCTGGGTGGTGTAGGGCCGTTAAGGAGGACATTGACGATGCAATAGACTGCGGCTTTGAGGAAGTTGGGATATCGCACCCAGTCTCCTACATTCATTTCAGGGCTAAGTGGCCGGATAAGAGCCCTGAGGAACTCTTAAATAGGGTTGTTGAGGTCGTCGAATACGCTGCTAAAGACCATGGGCTAAGGGTTTTCGTTCACGGTGAAGATAGCACAAGGGCTAGCTGGGAATTTGAGAAAAAATTCATTAATGCTGTAGCCGAAGCTGGCGCTGAATGCTATAGAATATGCGATACTGTTGGTGTTGGGCTCTCAGACCCAAAAGCGCCCTTACCCAATGGTATACCAAGAAAGATTAGAGCTATAAAGTATGAAACTAAGATAAGGGATATTGAGATCCATGCGCATGACGACTTTGGAAACGCCGTGGAGAATACTATTGCTGCTGTCAGGGCTGCGGATGGTGTTTGGGAGAGAATATATTTGAGCACAACATTCCTCGGAATAGGTGAGAGGGCCGGAAACGCTGAGACCGAAAAAGTTTTAATGAACCTTTACATGCATTATGGCGTCAAGAAGTTTGAGGGGAAGACGCAGAAGCTAACTGCCTTAGCAGAGTTAATAAGCCGGGCAACTGGCTACGTTGTCCCGCCAAATAAGGCGATTGTTGGAGCCTACGCATTTGCCCACGAATCAGGAATTCATACACATGGTGTGCTGAATGATCCAAGGACATATGAGCCATATCCACCCGAGCTCGTCGGCAATGTGCGTAGGCTAACAATAGGTAAGCATTCCGGAAAAGCTATAATAAGACATAAGATTATTGAGATTACTGGAAAAGAGCCAGATAATGAAGTCCTCATGATGGTTGTTGAGGAAGTTAAGAAACAGTATGAGCGTGGCAGGAAAGCCTCATTAAGGGAGGAGGAGTTCAAGAAGATACTTCAAGATGTTGGGCTAATATGAGGTAATTACCCTTCCTTCCTCAGATTTGATACTGCTAAAACCATATTCCTAAGCTTTCCTAATGCCACCTCATATCCTTTCTCTCTTGAACCATTAATGATAAGGTTTCTGAAGCCACAGTCTGGCGTAAATATTAGGCGCTCCCCATATTCCTTAAACTTCCTTGCCACACTAAGTATTTCGTCCACGCTCTCAACCACAGGATACCTGCTCGAGAGACACCCAATAGACAATATTTTCCCACTCTTCCTAATGCTCTCAGGAGAATAAACCCTTATATTATCTGGCGTATCATGGAATTCATGGCTTAGAAAATCTAGATCCGTTTCTAACAAAATACTTGCTAGCTTAGGCGATATCCTTCCGCATACATGTATTCCGGCCAGAACATCCCCGCATTTTTCCCTAATAGTATTAAGGATCCTTTTAATCTCCCCTTCCCCATACCTGAACATGACCCTTGAACCGACAATAACACTCAGAATGGGCTCATCTATAGAGATCATCTCAGCCTTTCTAGAGATAAGGCTGCACATATTTGAAACTATCTGCGCGATCTGTTCCACAAAAGCGATATTTGCTATAGCCCTATTGAACATGCTTCCATCATCATCAATGATTATGTAGGACGCTAGAGTGAATGGCCCGGTCACTGGAGCTTTAATCTTGATCTTCAACCCCCTCCTCTCAATATAATTGATGGTCCAAAGGAATGGTTCGAGCCCGGGGGGCTTAACGTCAACGCTTATTTCTCTTCCAGCAATTTTATACTCTCCCCGATATGGTATTATTCCGCTATCTTGGCTGGCTAGCTCATCAAGGAATTGTCTGCCCATGTCTGTTAGCTGCGGGTATGCTGGGTAATCTATTCCGAGCGCAATCAAATCTTCTAGGCACCTCTTTCTATTATCTTCAGTGTCGATGAGCGGGAAGCTGCCGATCGTAGACGTATAATATTCCCTTAGCATATGTGGCCTAAAACCTCCGAATATACTGCTTAATCTCCTCAGCAGAGTTTAGCTGGGGCTCAAGTCTTAGCATTAAGTATGCTGCCTCAGCATTATAGTATGGTGGCCCTTTCCTAGAGAAAAGCGTTAAAACTCTTCCGCCATGATTAAATTTGTATCCTTCATCGGCTGGCTCATGTCCCCTAATTAAAAACTTCACCCCCAGAAGTTCAAGGAACTTCATTGTTATATCCTCGCCGAACAGGTATCCGGCGCCGCGTGGCGATGGATACTTCCCACTTATCCAGTCTTCCGGGTCACTCCATAAAATCTCTTCAAGATGGCTTTCGGCCGGGTGCTTTATATATGCGAAGGCCACATCCTCAATGCTCCTCGCGCCGCTTGGCACACCACCATGCAGCATTACATATCTATCCTTCACAATAACGGCTGTGTAAAAGCGCCTGAAGAGGTTGCTAAGCTCCCTATATACTATAAGGCCATCTAGACCGAATTTTCTTCTCATTTGGTAGGGTAGATCGTGTGGGTGTGCGAGTATATCTTCCGGCCCCTCATGGTTACCCTGAAGGAGGATAACTTTTTCTGGGAAGAGATTCTTTAGCGCCAGGATAACATAGTAGACTTCTGGCGAGTATTCTCCTCTATCACCGTAATCTCCGAGGAAAATTAGATAAACGTCACGCCCATCTAGTGCCTTATTCAGGAAACCAGATTCGTCGAGTATATACTTTAGGCTCTCGAGGTCACCATGAATATCACCAACTATTATCGCCTCCCCCTTAGGGAGAATAAAAATAAGTCTGCCAGTAACCTTCGCCTCTCCTATTAAACCAGCCTCAGCCTCGCGCGTCAATACTTGGTTAACCTGCCCTATTAAACCTAGAAATTCCCGTTGATCCGCTTCCAATGATCTATTAAATATATGGTCTAGGTCCATCAAAATATAATATCAATCAAAAAACAAAAAATATTTGTGTTCCGCGTTTCTAATAAAACGCTGGGTGGTTAATATGCCTATTGAGAAGATTAGTTTTGAGGAGAGCCTAAAGAAGACCGTTATTGATAATGGGTTATGCACTGGCTGCGGCGCCTGCGTCGTTTCATGCCCCTATAATTGTCTAGATTATGATGCGGGCCCGAAGATTATTAGTGAGTGTAAAGTGTGTGGTATATGCGCTAATGTCTGCCCAAGATATAATGTTTCTATCACATCTCTGGAACAGCTTATATTTGGGCGGGAGAGAAGGCTGGAAGAGGAGTTTGGAGTTTTTAAACGGGTTCTAGTGGCGCAGACAAGGGACGAGAATATTATGAGGGTCTGCCAAGATGGAGGTGTGGTAACATCTATCCTGGTCTCTATGCTTGAGGATGGTGTCATTCAAGGATCAGCCATTTCGGGCAAAGATGTCATGAATCCGCTGAAAGCCACTCCAGTACTAGCCCTCTCAAAGGAAGATATTATTCAATGCGCTGGAACAAGATATACATATTCGCCAAACCTTTTAGCATTGAGGAGCGGTGTCCAAAAGAAGATAGGAAAAATGGCTTTCGTTGGAACACCATGCCAGATATGCGCCATCAGGAGAATACAGGCGCTCCCATTAAAAAAGTATGTTGAAGCCCTAAAATTCACTATAGGCCTATTTTGTAGCGAAAGCTTCGTATATGATGGTCTGGTTAAGGGCCTTCTTCAGGAAAAGATGGGCATTAAACCAGAAGATGTGGAGAAGATTAACATAAAGGGTAAGTTTATCATTAAGATAAGGGATGGTCAGGTTAAGGCGGTTCCACTAAAAGAAGCTAAGGAATACGCGTGCCGCTTCTGTAACGCCTGCCCGGATTTCTCAGCGGAGCTGGCTGATATATCTGTTGGTGGGCTTGGGCTGGATGGCTGGACATTAACGATTACACGAACTGATGTGGGGGACGAAATATTAAGGAGGGTTGAATCCAAGGGAATCATAAAGACTAAGCCACTAGAGGACAATAAACTCATGGAGTTATTAATTAGAATGTCGCGGAAGAAGCGTGAAGCATCTATGGGGAAAACTACTTAAGATAACCCTATAACCCTATAGACTTTAACAGTATCTCCGAATTTATTTTTCCGCTAGAGAATACTTTTCCAGTCCTTTTATTCACGATAGTTATTTTAGCGGGAGCAAATACTTTCGGGTCGATCTTATAGAAGTCTCCCCCAGCCTCCCTAAATATCTCGGCAAATGGTTTTCCATAAACCTTTGAGGCTGATGAAACAGCCTCCCTAGCAATCTTCTCTAATAATTCGTCATCATGATAATCTACAATGACTTGCACTAAGCCGCCATATAATATCATGTCATTGGCCCTACCCATTGCCTCGACTTCATTAGGGTGTGGTGGGGGGATTGGGGCTTCCCCAAACGCATAAATTATGGCGTTAGGATCAAAACCCATCTCAACCAGCCTATATATTCCAACCTCAACAACCCTACCAGCAACCTGCGTTAACGAGGAGACCGATGTTGTAGGGGACATTATTATATAAAGGTTCTCTGGAGCCACTTGGCAGGACTCGGCGATTCCCCTAATTGCTTCTTCTGGGGGCTTTCTAGACGCCTCTAAAACTATTACGGCTTCGTCAGACACATCTCTATATCCTATTTTTTCATAGATACTCTTAGGCTTTTGGGCTAGCGCTCTAGCCGGGCCCGAGCCCATTGCTGTATAGTCGCCAGCTTTAATCCTCCACCCAGCCATTTGCGAGGCTAGTGTTGAGATAACTGGTTGATCCGTGTAAACGTTTATTGAGGGCAACTCTAGGTCTCCGAGACGCATCACTGAGAGGTTCGCTCCACCGAGCCCGCCTAAGCATATCTCCACTATAAGCTTACCTGTAAGAAAGCCTCCTTTCGCCTTTATTCCAGCATCAATTATATATGCCCCAGAAAAGCTTCTCTCAACTATGACATTATATTTTTCTTGGTAACTACAGATTTCTCTGACAATCTTCGCTGCCTCCCTGTTTATGCTTATGGGCACATTTTATTCCTCCTACAGGTATTTTTCATAGAAGGATAGGTGTGGGTTCTTCTCCTTTGATACAAAGAGCCTTCCCTCACCCTTATCAGATACGTCACCCACAAACCTGTAAAAGGGGCCACTAATCTTCTCGCCATCTACGTTCACGCTAGGTCTTATATCCTCGATAGTAAATGTTGGTAGGATAGATGGTATATGACCGCATATAATTATTCTTCCACCCCTCATCCCGCCGCCAGCCTTCCCAGCACAATCTCCGTGGATAACTATTGTTCCATCAACCATATTTATTCCAACAAAATGCTTAACTGAGCCGTAAATCCTAATTAGGCCGCCCATCATCAGGCACCCGACCTCCCTACCAGCGTCCCCATATATAATTATTGTTCCACCCTTCATTCCATCTTTGCTGCCGCGGTAGGGTGCCCCAATATAGTCGCCAGCGGAGCCCTTAACCTCTATCCTACCTCCCTTCATGCTCCCGCCGAGCCAAGAGTCGGCGTAGCCATTAACGATTATCTCGCCGCCCCTCATTCCCTCCCCAAGGTGCATGCCGATGTCTCCATCAACTATAATTTTACCTGTAGTCATGTTTGCTCCAACCCTTCGAACCTTTATGAAGTCTCCTGAAAGATATATTACAACTTCTGCTTCCCCGCTTTCCTTCTCAACGCTCACATTAAATAGGTCTCCGAGAGAGCGGTTTTTATTTCCCTCCCAAACCTTTAGAGCCAATATTTCCTCAACGCTTTTACCAGAGAAAATATCTGGAGATATACATTCCGCGTAGACTGGCACTCTAAACTTATATTTAGGAGTCAAATGGAATATGATGGCCTATACCCCCGGTCTAACAGTTATTGATGCCGAATGCTTAAGATATCTTTCTGGTATAAAATAGTTTTCAATCTCAACGGTCCAATACTCCCTAAACCTCTTTTTCAGTTCGGCTGCCACATTTGATAATGGGTCTAATTGTGATGTTGGTTCAAAGTTTATCCAATAGGTTTTTCCATCCAGAGTATTAACGATTTCCCCATCCTTAACAACGATCTCTCCACTCTTAATTGTGTATGCGGCCCTAGAAAACGCCCTCTGAACAGCCTTATAATCGTTTGATGGGTCAACCTTCCTTGGGTCAATATTATATATGGCTATGTCAGCGTCGGCGCCAACACCTAAATGGCCCTTTCTCTTTAAGCCCAACGCTTTAGCCTGCCCAGCTCGCGTAACAATTGCTATCTCATAAAATGTATATTCTCTATCTATGCTCGGGAGAAGCGCCCTAGCCCTAGCCTTCCTATTAATTTTCTTGAGGATTTCCTCCCTAGCCTTCTTACTCATTAGCCAGGATATTATCTTCGGATACTCGGTGAAGGGGCCTCCATTCGGATGATCCGTCGTCAAATATATTTTCCAGGGATCCCTTATTAGTAGGGCTAACTCTAAGCCTATGGCCCACATTGTTGCATGAACATAATTTTTACGTCTATATATAAAGGGAACTATACCTGAGCTCGTCTCAACCTCAACGTCATGGTTAACCCACTTATTCCCGCTTATCCCATAGAGCGTATACTGCCATGGACCGTCAGCAGTCATTGTTGTTGTGTCAGTGAAAATTACCTGGCCCATGTCTAGAGTAACATGGCTATGTGCGTTAACATACTTAGATATGTCATCAGCCCCGGAGCGCATGTTCGCCCAGCTATCACCCTTAAACGCGCTGAACTGGCAGTGCGTTATATGGATAATAAGCTTATCGCCCGTTGCCAAATCCTTTACACAGTCCATTGTCTCAATAGTTGTTATGTAATTGCCGGGTTGACCAAGCCTGTTAGTATGAACATGAATTGTATGCGGTAGATTAAGCATCTTGTTAACCATGCATAGCCCACGAATTATCTCTCTTGGAGTAACATTAAAGTATGGAACGGGATCATCTAGGCTCTTAACATTCCCACCAAACCCCCATGTCTCTAAGCCGCCCGGATTAACTATCTTGATCGCGTAACCCTTTGTCGCAATTATCATCCATGCTACATGCTCAGCGCACTCCTCAATCTTCCTATCTCTTAAATATTCTAAGACGAACCACCAGTCTCCAAGCAATGGATAAGTTATTTTATCAACTATTGGAGTATCATCGAGCTCCTCGTGAGTATGCTTAGCTTCGAGCGGCGGCATCGACGGATTGCAGAGAAAAGTATATCCCATGCGCGCATAGCGGTAGCCAGTAGTGAATGTTGAAGGAACAGAGTAGCCTACACCCGACCTAGTTAGAGGGGTCTTAGGCTCAACATCTCGGACGTGATCCTCAGGCCTAAGAAGCCTGCCGGAGTTAACCTCAGCGCCAGCTATATGGGTGTGTATATCTATTCCGCCAGGCATGACAATCATTCCGGAAGCATCGATAACGTAGGCGTTATGCTCGTCAACCTTTTCAACTATCACCCCATCTTTAACAGATATATCCATAATCTCGCCATCAATGCCGTTCAACGGATCAAAAACATAGCCATTTTTTATGAGCAAATCCATGGTCATTCCTCCAAAACTTATAGCCTACTTTAATGCCAAATTTAGTTAAAATAAATTGTACCAGTATAAATAAATTTAACGTGCATGTAGGGCTATTCTCTCTAGCTCGTTCTTCCGCTGTATAGCATAGCTCTTGAGATCATTGTTTGCCGCTAAAATTATCTCCTCAGCTAAGCATTCTTCTATAGTTTTCGGGTTGCTGAAGGATGATGCGCGGGCGCCCTCCCCGATCCATCGTAGGGCTAAATCGACCCTCCTCTGCGGGGATACATCAACCGACTGGTGATAAACTATTCCACCATACATGACTCTGGTTGTATCTTCGCAGGGCGCTGCATTCTCAATAGCTCTAACAAGAATCTCTATCGGATTTTTGCCCGTTTGGAGGTGGATTATCTCAAAGGCGTTCTTGACAATTTTAATAGCCTTAGCTTTCTTTCCACCATTTCTTCCAGGCCGCATAAGCTGATTTACAAGTCTCTCAACTATATTAACCTCAGCCTTACCAAACCTTACTTTTGCATGTCTTCCCATAGAGTGCGGTATGATGACTGGTCTGAGACATATGTACTTTTTAAGCCCAGGATCCCTTACCTCAATGCCCTCCCAGCTCCACTTACCGAAGAGCAAATATTTTTTATACCAGTCTTCTGGAAAGTCTCCCAAATTCCCACCGAGGTCTTCGGTAGATCTAGTTATTGAAGATATGACGAGTTATTTAAAAGTTATGGCTTATTAGACACCATAGGTTAACATCTGCCAAGAAGTTTTAATAGGATGGCTTTAGCAGCATATAATCTGTTTTCGCTCTGTTCATAAATGATTGATCTCGGATCCTCAATCATCTCGGGGCTTATCTCATACCCCCTGTGTATCGGCATATCGTGCATTATCCAGGCATTGCTTCCAGCCATATTCTCCCTATTTATCTGGTATGGCATCATAATCTTTATACGCCTCTCCCTCTCCTCAGCATACCTTGGATCCGAGAAGAACTCCATGTCAACCCAAGTATCAGTATAAACAAAGTCGGAATCCTTCACGGCGCTCTTCATGTCAAGCGTGCTCTCCCAGAGACCAGTCTTACTAGCCTCCGCCAAAAGCTCATCATCTCTTGAGGGCTCATTAAAGATCGGTGTAACAGTCATTATTTTTATGCCAACCTTCGTGCACGCCTCAATCAGAGAATTACATACATTATTATGCACGCCAATATAAACAACCTTAGCGCCCCTCAATGATCCCCTCTTCTCCTTCATTGTTATGAGATCAGCGATCACCTGGCTTGGATGATACTTTTCATCACAACCATTTATCACCGGAACCCGCGAGGCCTTAGCCATAATCTGAAGGTCTGAGTGTCTCAGCATCCTGGCTAATATACAGTCGACATTTCGTGAAAGATATTGTGTCTCATCATAAATGTCCGCTATAGTAAAGTTTGTTGCCCTCCAATCCAAGTATATTGCATGACCACCCATCTGAGTCATCGCAACCTCAAAGGATACCCTAGTCCTTGTTGAGGTCTTCTGAAAAATCATGGCTAGGCTCTTTCCGCTCAGGGCATTACGATACTCCGATGGATTCCTCTTTATCTCCAAACCCTTATTAACAACCTCCATTATCTGCTCCCCGGACCAGCCCTTAAAATTTAGTAGATGCATAAATCACCACCCTCTCCCATAAAAATATAAATCTCCCATAAATTTAAGAGATTTAAGCGCCGATCTATTGCACGCCGTAGTCAGCCAAGCATTGGCTCACGAAAAAGCTTTTAGATTGAAAAAGCCACATGAGTTTCTGGGGAGAAAAATTGTTCCCTGATGACCTCAAGACGCTTAGAGACAAGGTTACCGAGATAACGCTCGAAATAATTCGGTTATCTGGAGAGAGGTTATCCCTTGCGAGGAGGATCGGTGAGATAAAAGTTAAAAATAAAATGCCCATTGATGACCCCCTTGTCGAGAATGAATTAAGGGATAAGGTTATAGATTTTAGTAGAAAGCATGGTATAAATATAGATTTTTCGCTGAGACTCCTAAATCTTCTGATGGAAGAGGCTAAACGCGTGCAACGTGAAGTCGCAGAATCCAGTCCCATATAATGTGTGGAGGCTAGTCTTATATGATTGTCGCCATAATTGGCGGGGCTGGTAGGATGGGCTCATGGTTTGCAAGATACTTTCTTGAACATGGTCACGAAGTGATAATATCAGATATTAGGGTAGATAAGGCTAGAGAGGTTGCTAAATCATTAAATGTAATGTTATCTGAAAACAATATTGAAGCTGCTAAGAAGGCTGACTTGATATTCATCTCAACCCCAATAGACATAACCCCAAAGGTTTTAACTGAGATATTGCCGGGAATAAGAAGGCAGGCAGTCGTTGCAGAGATATCCTCAATCAAGTCAGGGGTTCTACCAATTCTAAAAGTAGTTGCTGAACAGGGCATAAGACCTTTATCGCTACACCCACTCTTTGGCCTAGGCGCCCAGAAACTCTCCGGCGAAAAGATTGCCCTCATACCAGTAGCAGACCCAATAGCCGAGAAAGAATTAGCGGAAAAAATTTTCCCAGAAGCAACAATAATTCCAGTTGACTGCGACATTCATGATAAAGCTATGGCCTTAACATTATCCTTAACACATTTTATAAACATTATTTTTGCCTCAGTTATCTGTGAAGAAGATATAGGGATGCTGAAATCTCTTGGTGGAACAACGTTTACACTACAGTTTATTTTGAGCGAAGCTGTGATGAGCGAGGATCCTTCACTCTACGCCTCGATACAGATGAACAATAAATATGCTACCATATATCTAAATAAGCTAATGAAGAAAGCTATGGATTTAAAAGATATTATAGAAAACAAAGACCATGAGACCTTTATTAAATTTTATACAAGAACTCGGATTTTACTCTCAAAAGATATAGATTTTGCCAAGGCTTATGAGAAAATGTATAATGCTCTTAACGCTCTTAAGTGTAAAAACAATTAATCTTTAAGTTTTATCAATGTCTTTGTATTTAGGACTCCTGGCAGTCTCCTTATCTCGTCTATCTTGCTATTCAGCTCCTCGACAGTATAGGCCCATACAAACACGGCAATATCATATTCGCCTGATACTTCAAAGACCTTATTGCCGATCTTCTTTACCCTTTCAACAACCTCTTTCGTCTTGGCCACATCGGTTTCAATTAAAACTAATCCCTCCAGCTCTATACTGGTTTCAACTGTAAATTTCTTTATTATTCCATTCTCCTTAAGCTGCTTTATCCTCCTTCTAACAGCTCCCTCTGTTAAGCCGACAGCCTTAGCTATATCAACGTATTTGATTCTAGAATTCTCCTTTAATATGCGCAATATCTGGAGATCTATTTGATCCACATTATGATATTGTCTTTTCCTTTTGAAAAGTTTTATGTAGTTTATGGATATTATTTTTACGTTTTTCGTATTTTACAAACGAAAAACATAAATAGATATAGAATCCAATTTTGCCGTTTAGAGGCATGGGGAATGAAGATAGATAGGTTAAATGGATGTTATACAGCCCTTATAACCCCTATGAAAGATAGATTTGACATAGACTTTGAAGGCCTAAAGAAATTAGTTAATTTCCAAATTGAGGAGGGCGTAAGCGGAATATTAGCTGTTGGAACAACAGGGGAAAGCGCGACATTAACCCACGAGGAGAGTATAGAGGTTATAAAGAAGGTATTTGAGGATGCCGGCCACAAATGCATAGTTATAGCCGGGACTGGAAGCAATTCGACAGATAAGACTATTAGAATGACAAGAGAAGTCTACGACCTTGGCATTAAATGCGTTTTGCTTGTAGATCCATATTACAACGGGCCAAGCTCACTAGAGATAAGGAGAGAGTATATTGAGCCAATCGCAGAAATGTTTCCTGAGATGCAGATAATACCATACGTCATTCCAGGCAGGACTGGAACACAACTGCTCCCACAAGACCTAGCCATCCTTCATAGAAAATTTAGGAATGTTAGGGCTGTTAAGGAGGCTACTGGAAATATTGAGAATATGAGGTTGACCAGAAAGCTTTGCGGCAACGATTTCTATATATTGTCTGGAGACGACGATAAAACATATGAGATAATGGTTGACCCAGACATACGCGCAAATGGTGTTGTCTCTGTATCCTCAAACATAGTTCCAAATGCTATTGAAAGATTAACGAGAGCAATACTCGAAAAGAGAATTGATGAGGCCAGAAGTCTTAACGAAGCATTAAAGCCATTATTCTCAATTGTAACTGTTAAAACTGAGGAGGAAACACCATACGGTATTGTTTCATGCAGGGCTAGGAACCCGCTTCCATATAAAACCATCATGAACATTTTGGGTATGCCATCTGGCCCATGTAGGCGCCCCCTCGGGAAGATGACAAAGAAGGGCTTGGAAGTGGCTTTAAGGGCTGTTAGAACGGTTTATGAGAAGAACCCTGAACTTCTTAAGCCTATTGAAGACTTCTTTGATGTAGATTTAAGTAAACGATTATATAATGAAAATTTCTGGAAGGGTCTAGCCTATGACCAGTATTAAACTATGTGTTGCAGGCGCTACGGGGAGAATGGGCAGCACGCTAATTAGAGAGGCTATCACAAGGGGGTTTAAGATAACTGGCGCGATAGCGGCGAAAGATGACCCAAACGTAAACAAAACTTTAAGGGAGGCTGGAATCTGCGACTTGAATGTCAAAATAGTTGATCCATCGAGGATAATGGAGGCAGCCAAGGAAGCTGACGTCTATATATCTTTCACGACGCCTGAGGCTGAAGTTGTAAATATTCCAATAGTGGCTGATTTAGGTAAGAAGATAGTCATGGGGACAACTGGCTTTACAGAAGAGCAGATGAGGAAAATCAGGGATGCAGTTTCAAATAAAGTTCCAGCAGTCTTCTCACCGAACTTCGCTATAGGCATAAATATACTTTTCAATCTCCTACGCATGATAAAGATGTTCCCAGCCGAATATGATGTCAGCATAATCGAGATGCACCACTCAGGCAAAAAAGATGCACCGAGTGGAACAGCGAAGAAGATGGGGGAGATAATAGCTGAAGCAAAAGGATATACCAGCGTAACATATGGCCGAGAGGGAATTAGCGTCAGAAAACCCGGCGAGCTGGAAATATTAGCGGTCAGAGCCGGTGGGATTCCTGGGGTTCACGAGGTAATTATAGCTGGCCCACATGAGATAATACGGATTGAGCATACAGCCTTCTCAAGAAGCGTTTTTGCGCAGGGTGCCCTATATGCCGCAGAGTGGGTTTATAGACAAGACAAGCCTGGAATTTATAGTATGAATGATGTGCTAGGATTATCATGAGGGGGGAGTGGCTTTCCTCAAAAGCGATAGAGTCGTAATAAAGTTCGGTGGCGCAGATCTTTCTACCGGAGAGAAGATCAGAAAGGCTGCTGAGATGGTCTTAAAATCAGGGTTTAAGGAGATCATAGTTGTAGTCTCCGCAATGGGCAACACGACAGACAACTTAATTGATATAATGTCGCATCTAGGGAAGATCAGCGATAAAGATTACGCCGATATTCTCTCGATGGGCGAGAGGACGAGCGCAAGAATCTTTTGTTCTGCGCTCAGGGCGCTTGGCGCGGACGCCGTCTATATTGAACCAAGCCATGAGGAGTGGCCTATAATAACAGACTCAAACTTCAGAGATGCTAAACCAGACATGCAGGAAACATTTATACGCGTCCAAAAGTATATTGAGCCTCTTCTCTCAAGTGGAAAAATAGTAGTCATATGCGGCTTTCTTGGAAGAGATAAAAATGGAAATGTAACAACGCTTGGTAGGGGAGGGAGCGACACAACCGCTCTCGTGCTGGCGAATTGCCTAAGAGCTGGAGAAGTCCTGCTCGTTAAGGAGACCGAGGGCGTTCTCTCAGCAGACCCCAAGATTGTTAATAAACCGCGAATACTAGACAAAATCGATATTTATGAAATGTTTGAGCTCGCGCATGGCGGTGCAAAAATTGTTAAGGCTGAAGCTCTAAAATATAAGATTCCTGGCCAAAGGTTGAGAGTTGTTGGCTTTATGTCAGGTGATTTGAGGTCTCCTGGAACGGAGATAATGGGTGTCCTAAACTCAGGATCCTTTGAGATTAGGGAAGAGAGAAATATTGCTGCCATAAGCTTAATCTGCGATATAAATCCAAGAAACCTGAGCCAGTTGTTTGAGTTATTGGGTGAAAATACTCTTCTTGGAGTCAGCACTGGTAGACGCTCAATCACAGTCTTTGTAGTGACTAAAGACCTGAAAGGCTTAATGAGCAATCTGCACAGCCTGGGCTTCGTTAAGGCTTTAAGCTGCCTAACTAATGTCGGCCTTATAGAGATCTCTCACCCGGACTTCATTGATTCCCCCGGATGGGTTGCAAAAATAACTGGCGCGTTAGCTTCAAGAGGCATAAACATAGTTGAGGTTACAACGAGTAAATCAACGATAAACATATTTATTGACGAGAGTAAGATGAATGAAGCTCTTGTAGCTGTGAGGGGTGCCCTTGAAGCGTAAAAGCGTAGCAATACTAGCAGCAACCGGCGCCGTTGGACAAAGGTTCATTCAGCTACTAGAAAACCATCCTTGGTTTGAAATCTCGGTACTGGCGGCTTCTGAACGCTCGGCTGGCAAAAAATATAGAGATGTATGTGTGTGGCGCATGGAGACAGAGATGCCTAAAGAGGTGGGCGAGATGACCGTTGTTGACACGACTCTTAAATCCGTTAAAGAGGCGGGGGATGTAGACATAGTTTTCTCCGCGCTCCCGGGAGATATAGCTGGGCCAGTTGAAGAATATTTTGCAGCAGAGTTTCCCGTCATAAGTAAGGCTGCTGCCCATAGGATGGATGAAGATGTCCCGCTACTTATACCCGAGGTTAACCCGGAGCAGCTTAAGCTTATACCGATACAGAAGCGTAGGAGGGGCTGGAGCGGCTTCATATCAACCGACCCCAACTGCTCAACAATACAACTTGCATTAACATTAAAACCCCTAATGAAGTTTGGATTAAGAAGGGTTATTGTCACGACAATGCAGGCTCTAAGTGGGGCTGGCTATCCAGGGGTTCCG
This sequence comes from Candidatus Bathyarchaeota archaeon, assembly GCA_018396405.1. Taxonomy (GTDB): domain Archaea; phylum Thermoproteota; class Bathyarchaeia; order Bathyarchaeales; family DTEX01; genus DTEX01. The sequence goes on along the minus strand of JAGTQD010000009.1, from coordinate 16,270 downwards.
TCATTAGACATAATTGATAATATTATTCCATATATCGCTAAGGAGGAGGAGAAGATTGAGAACGAGATGAAAAAGATACTTGGAACATTTGATGGTGAGAGGGTGAGGCCAGCAAGTTTTATGATAAGCGCTAGCTGCAATAGGGTTAATGTTAAAGATGGGCACCTAGAAGTAGTATATGTAGAGTTAGAGAATAAACCGACGATAGATGAAGTCAAGGAAGAATTTAGAAACTTTATTGGTGAGCCACAGAGGCTTAAGCTGCCATCAGCTCCGGAGAGACCAATAATTGTTAGGGATGAAATTGATAGGCCTCAGCCTAGGCTCGATAGGGATGCTGGAAGAGGAATGAGCGTCGTTGTTGGACGGATACGTAGTGACCCAGTTATGACAATTAAATACCTTTGCTTAGGTCATAATACAATTCGGGGCGCCGCTGGAGCAGGGATACTTAGTGCAGAGCTCATGGTTGCTAAAGGATATATTTAAAGAGATAGGAGGCGACAGATGGTATTTATAAGCCCTCATAAGTTTCTGGAGAATAGAGATGGAACACTATATATAGACGGAGTCTCAGTGGTAGAGCTCACAGACAAATTTGATACACCATTATATGTGTTGAGCGAGAACCGTATACGCGAAAACTTCCGTAACTTAAGGGATGCACTTCTAAAACACTATGATAAGATTAGAATCTATTATTCAGCTAAAGCTAACACGAGCTTAGCGGTCCTAAGAATTTTGAGGGATGAAGGTGCATATCTAGATGCCGTGAGCCCTGGAGAAGTCTTCCTGGCATTAAAGGCTGGTTTCCAGCCCGAGAAAATACTCTTTACTGGGACTAGTGTTAGGAATGATGAGCTCGACTTTCTCGTGAGAACCAACGTTGTAATCAATATAGATTCCATCTCCCAGCTGAAGAGACTAATTAAGATACACGTTCCAGAGATATTGTCGGTTAGAGTTAACCCGGAGATAGGGGCTGGGCACCATGAGCATGTGATCACCGCTGGAAGAAATTCTAAGTTTGGCATATGTGAGGCGGACGTCGCCAAGGCTTACGAGATTGCAAAGGAGGCTGGGGTAAAGAGATTTGGGATTCATATGCATATTGGCTCCGGAATATTAAGTGTCGAGCCCTTCATCCTAGCCGCAGAAAAACTCTTGGAGATAGCTCATCACGTTAGGAGGAGCCTTGGCATAAAGTTTGAGTTTATGGACTTTGGCGGCGGGCTGGGCGTCCCCTATAGGCTGGGGGAGAAGCCATTAAACTTAGAGGAGTATAGTGAGAGGATGCTCGGATTATTCAGGAGCAAGATTAGGGAGTATGATTTGGGGGAACCATTTTTCTGCGTTGAGCCAGGCCGCTACATAGTCTGTGATGCAGGCATACTTCTAACAAGAGTTAATACGATAAAGATCACACCATTCAAGAAATTTATTGGCGTTGACGCTGGCTTTAACCTACTAGTTAGACCAGTAATGTATGGCGCCTACCACCACATCATTGTTGCAAATAGGCTTAATCAACCTGAAGAAGAGGTTTATGATGTTGCTGGTCCACTCTGTGAATCAGGTGATATACTGGCAAGAGACAGACCTTTTCCAGGAGTATATGAGGGAGATTTACTAGCAATATTAAATGCTGGAGCCTACGGATTTGTAATGAGCTCACAGTATAATTCTAGGCCAAGGTGCGCCGAGATCTTAGTTAAAGATGGAAGATACTCTCTTATAAGAGAAAGAGAGAGTCTTGAAGATCTATTGAGGGGGCAGCGGCTGCCTGAATGGCTAGAACATTAGCACGACTAATTAAGCCCATGATGGCCTAATCTCGGCTCTAAGGAACAATAGTATGCTAAAAGTTAAAACTATTATGAAGCCTGCTATTAGAGCCGAGAAAGAGGGCCATGCAAGAGCCATGCTCATATCAAGATTTAATGGCTGGGGCGACGGAAGATTCGGCGCGTAAACGTAGAATAGTCCTGTCGTCCTAATCTCGGGGTTTAAGAGGACATTTGCTACTTCTGTATAAAGTGTTAGTGGGCTGATTCTTGAGATCGCGCTTCTGAGCTCATAATATGCTATAATAGCAGTTATCGGTGGGCTTGGAAAATAATACCTTATTCCCGATATTTCAGCCGCTATTACGTCTGCTATCAGGTAGAAGAAGATGGAGAGGAAGACCCAGAGGGCTATAGAGGCTAAGGCTGATGTCGTTGTCCTCCTAAATAGGACTGAGAAGAGAAGACCTATACTGAACCAGAGACTTATATAGAGAAATGATGTTATTGCAAAATATATAATTCTGAAGGCTCCTTCAATAGTTGGCCCGAAGCCCGCCACAAGCATATTAAAGCCCACAACTATACCAGTGCTGCTGAAGGTTATAAGTAGGATAATTAGGAGACCAGCAATTATCTTTCCAAGGATGACGCTATCCCTATATATTGGATTTGAAAGGATCTTTAGCATGGAGCCGCTCGCCATCTCCCTATTAATCGAATCGAAGCTTAGGGCTATGCCAACAATTGGACCAAATAAGCCTATAAAGTAGGCAAATGATAGTGTCGGTGACCCACCCCCTCCAGTTAATAGTCTTAGGAAGGCTAGCGTTTGCTCCGTCTCCCTCATCGGACCCTGCAGAATTGATTGAACGCCAAGATACGATGTTGCAAGCCCAGAGAGAAGTATAAGGGCAACTAATAATGGAAATCTTTTACTACTCAGGTGATCAGCAACTTCCTTCCTAATGATCGGCGTAGCCCTCATGCTTTTTCCTCCTTAAAGTATTTTGCATAAATCTTTTCTAGACTTGGTGCAAAGCTTACTCCAGAAACTTTATCCCCTCTTCTCGAAATCACTTCAAAAATCTCTTTTCGAATATCCTTTCCAGCGAGCACGATAATCTTATTCCCTTCCCTTCTCACTTCTTTGACACCTTTAATCCCACCAAGTTCTGATACTAATAGATTATCGATCTCTTTTAGATTCAACTCGATTACGCTCTCTCCCTTAATTAATGAAGATGGCTCACCCATGGCTACGATCTCCCCCCTACTCATTATCGCGATTCTATCACCATATCTTTCAACATAGTGTAGGAGGTGGGATGACATGAGAATAGTTATTCCCTCGTTTTTCGAGAGGATTTCAAGTAAGGAGAGGATTTCTTCGGAGCCCTTTGGGTCGATGCCCGCTGTCGGCTCGTCAAGTATTAGAACCTTTGGCTCCTTAATTAAAGCGTCGGCAATAGCCAACCGCTGCTTCATCCCCCTAGAAAACTTACCAACCTTCACGTCAGCCCACTCCTTAAGATCCACCTTCTCAAGGAGATCCATGATCCTCTTCTCCCGTATGCCCTTTGGCACACCATTAAGCTCCGCCGTAAAAACTAGGTTCTCCCTTGCCGTCAAATCATCATACAAGCCTGGAACCTCAGGCACGAAGCCAACCCTCTTCTTCGCCTCTAATGGATTCTTAGTCACGTCGTGACCGTATATCCATGCTGAGCCATATGTCGGGCGCGTTAATCCGAGGAGCATGAGGAAGGTTGTTGTCTTGCCAGCACCGTTTGGGCCGAGCAGGCAGAAGAACTCGCCCTCATAGATCTCTAAATTCAAACTCTTAACTGCGGTAAAGTCACCATACTTTTTCGTGAGGTTAACAGTCTTTATTACAAGGTTCTTCACAGTCTACCATACCTCCAGAAGACCAGCATCAGTCCAAAGACCGCTGCTATTATCACTATTATGCCTATAATGCCCCAATATGTGGTCTTCGTCACAGTTATCCTAAGGGTAATCTCATGCGTAGCATCCATGCTCCACGCACGCACACTAACTGAGTAGTCTCCGGCAATGGCTCCCGGAGACGGCCTTATATATAATGCTGCGCTAGTCTTTTCTCCCTTCGGTAGACCTGGGACCTTGCTTGGTGTAACTGCTGTTGACCAGCCGCTTGGGGCATAACAGTAAAGGCTTATTTCACGTATGTGTGTTGTGCCAGTATTCTCAATGATTAACGGTATCTCTATTTCTCCGCCAGCCTCGACGTTATAGCTTAATAGATCATTCTCCGTCTTAAGGGTAATTTTCGGCGTTCCAGTTACAATAGCCCTCAAACTAATCTTTTCATATATTCCCTCCGCTGGCTCTGATACAATAATATTTACTGGGTATCCACCTGGCTCGGCTCCCTCGGGGCAGTAGACATCGAAAGTTAAGCTCCAATATGTAGACCGCGCTCTCACCGTTACATCAGAAATGACTTTTGTCTCATATGGGGATGGCTTAAACCCAAGGTTATACCAACCTTGCGGAAACTCCGCGGCAAGTCTGAGAGTTAAGTCTTTATAACCGTTATTCTTGATGTTGAATCTAAATGAGAAGACCGAGCCGGGTGATCCAGAAACCTCTGTCGATGGGACGTCAATGCTTATAACCGCGGTGGGTCTTGTTATCTTAACGCTTATTGTTAGAGTATTCGAGATGACCCGCCCCTCAGACAGCGCGCTGATGCTAAAGTTATATTGCCCCTCAACAGTCTCTAATGGATCAAGAACAAATGTCAAATCTATTGATTCTCTTTCTCTCAAGGATATTCTTGAAACATTATACTCCCTAAACAATACGTTGTAGCGCCAACCGGGTGGGCAAACCACGCTAAACGATATCTCTCGCCCTTCATTAACAAGGTTGCTAACAGTCAAGGGAATGGAAATACTTCTTGGCTCGGTCTCTATGCTCAAAATGGGGCTGTACAGATCTATCTCCTTCGAGTTATATGCTAAAGATGCTATATCGCCAATAGTGCTGACTAGAAACAAAGCGATTATTAAAAGGATAGATAGAGCAAATACGCGCTTCATACTACAAAAATAACTCTGTTAAGATTTAATAAGTTTTTCCTCAGAATTTCTTCAGAATTTATACAAACTATTAAAATATAAAATATCCAATATCATCCTATACAAAACAAATGAACGAAGAAAAATTTCTCTCGGCTTGGATATCCGAAAATATCTCAATGTCAAATATATAGGAGGATTAATGGAGGCCGCCGCCGGGATTTGAACCCGGCCTCCGGGCTCCACAGGCCTATACCACCAGCACGGGAAGTGCTGGTGTCCGTACGCTACCAGGCTCCGCGGCCCTTATATTCAACCTCTACGTTACGGCGGCCGCACCACATTTTACTTAAATTGCTCCAGATTCTTAAGGATTTCTTTTCATTTTAAAAAGAAAGATATTTTACCTTTGGCTATTATTTTTTATATTTCATGAAATATGTCGCTAGAATTGAGGTTACCTTAAAGCCAGGTCACATTGATCCTGAAGGAGAAACTACTAGAAATGCACTTTTAGAGTTAAATTATCCTGTCAAGTCTGTCAGGGTTAGTAAAGTATATAGAATCATCTTTGAAACTGAATCAATTGAGAGAGCTAAGGCTTTAGTTGAAGAGATGTGTAGGAGGCTACTGGCAAACCCTGTTAAAGACGACTATGAATATAGTGTTGAGGAGACGGAGCCTTGAGGGGAGAGTTGTATATTAAAAGAGACATGCCCTTTGATCTATACGAGATTAATATTCTAGAGGCGAGTGACAATGATCTTATCAAAATAAGTGAGGAGATGGGTTTAGCGTTAAATCTTGAGGAGATGAAGGCGATAAAAGCCTATTTTTCCCATAAAGGCAGGAATCCGAGCGATGTTGAGCTACAGACAATTGGGCAGACTTGGAGTGAACATTGCTATCATAAGACGTTTAAGGGGATAATTATTCTTCCAGACGGTCGTGAAATCAAATCTCTGTTCAAGACATTTATAGCAAGGGCTACGTATGAGCTTAATAAACCGTGGTGTATTTCTGTTTTTGAGGATAATGCTGGGATAATTCGTTTTGAGAGAGATTATGGTATAGCGGTTAAGGTTGAAACCCATAATCATCCCTCGTCTATAGAGCCCTTTGGCGGGGCTGCAACTGGGATTGGCGGAGTTATACGGGATATACTTGGCGTATGGGCTGACCCAATAGCATGCATGGATGTCCTCGGTTTTGGGCCACTAGATTATGACTATTCTAGACTTCCTTCCGGAATCAAACATCCAAAGTATATTTTCAGGGGGGTTATCGCGGGGATAGGACACTATGGCAACAACATGGGTATACCAATAGTTAACGGAGCCATATACTTTGATGAGAGCTACGTTGGGAACGTGGTTGTCTATTGTGGTTGCGTCGGGATATTGCCAATCAGCAAATATGTTAAGAAGGCGAAGGCCGGAGACCATCTAGTCCTCGCTGGTGATAGAACTGGAAGGGATGGAATACATGGGGTCACATTTGCATCCCTGGAATTAACTGAGAAATCCGAGGAGGTTTCTAGACCAGCCGTCCAAATAGCTAACCCCATTGAAGAAGAGAAACTCAGGAGAGCTATTATCGCCGTAAGAGATCAGGAGCTAGCGACATCAATAACCGATTTAGGCGGCGGGGGACTTTCAAGTGCTGTTGGAGAAACCGCATATAAGTTTGGCTGCGGAGCCATCGTCAACTTAGATAAAGTCCCACTGAAGTATACAAATATTGCTCCTTGGGAAATATATATCTCCGAGTCCCAGGAACGTATGTTGTTAACCGTCCCAGAACATAATTTGGATAGGGTTATAGAGATTTTTAGGAGCGAGGATGTTGAGGCTACTTCTATAGGCAGATTGACAGGGGACAAAGTTTTAAGGATTTATTATAGGGGGCATATTGTTGCTGAAATCGATATACCATTCCTCTTCAGCCCCCCGGTAGCTAAAAGGCATGCTAGGATCGTTAAACCCAAACTAAATGAGCCACACTTAGAGAAGCCCAGCGATTTAACTGGAGATCTCCTTAGAATCCTTTCGTCGCCCAATGTTGCCAGCAAAGAGTCTATTGTTAGAACATATGATCATGAGGTTAAGGGGAATACTGTCTTAAAGCCATTCTGCGGAAAAAATAATGGGCCTAGCGACGCAGCTGTCTTAAAACCACTAGACGACTCTTGGAGGGGCATTGTGATCTCCTGCGGCTTGAACCCAAGATATGGCAAAATTGATGCCTACTGGATGGCTGCCTCGGCGATTGATGAAGCCATAAGAAACAACGTTGCAGTCGGGGGAAGGAGAATATCCCTGCTAGACAATTTTGTTTGGGGGAACCCGGAAAAACCCGACAGGCTTGGTTCGCTCGTGAAAGCCTGCATGGCTTGCTATAGATTTGCCAAGGGCTTTGGTACGCCATTTATCTCTGGGAAAGATAGCCTATATAACGAGTCCCCTCTCGGCCCAGTTGCTCCAACCCTACTGATAACAGCCATAGGAATAGTTCCGGATACGAGGAGAATAGTCTCGATGGATCTTAAGGAGCCCGGGAACCTATTATATATTGTTGGGCAGACATATAATGAGCTTGGAGGCTCAGAATATTATAGGCTTAAGGGCTACCTTGGAAGGAACGTCCCGAAAGTTAGGCTTAGGGAAGCTAAGCGGAACATGAGGGTTATTCGAAGGGCGATTGACAGGGGGCTTGTGAGGGCTTGCCACGACATTTCTGAGGGAGGCTTAGCCGTAGCTGCTGCGGAGATGTCCATTGCCGGGGGACTCGGCTTGGAGATATGGTTAAAGCATGTTCCATATGCCGCCCCGATCCGAAGAGAAGATTACATAATGTTTTCGGAGTCTAATAGTAGGTTTTTAGCTGAGGTTCCAGAATCCAGTAGGGAAGAGTTCGAGACAATTGCCAAAGGGGTACGTTACGCGTTAATAGGCAGGGTTAGAAAAGATGAACTCTTCATCATTTATGGGCTTAATGATGAACCTGCAATCACCACAGATATAAACGAGCTCTGTAATGCATGGAAGAGAACTTTTCCTTGGGGATGATTGTTGAAGCGTGGGGAGATTAGGGTCTGCATTATTAGGGTTGGTGGGACAAACTGCGACGCGGAGACCAAGAGGTCATTTGAAGATCTTGGCGTTAAGGCATCAATATATCATGTGAATGAGATATTTAGGAAGAGGGAACTTCTCGCCGAGCATCAGATACTTGTCTTCCCAGGAGGCTTCTCTTATGGGGACTACGTCAGAGCTGGGGCCATACTGGCGAAAACCATCATGGCTAGAATTGGCGCGGAGATAAAAGCCTTTATTGATGAGGGTAAGCCGATACTCGGCATATGTAATGGATTTCAGGTCCTTGTAGAGGCAGGTTTGCTTCCAGGACTGAACGGCATCAGCCAGTATCCGGAAGCCGCTTTGGCAACAAATGTTCCATCTGGATATAGATGTATGTGGGTTTACTTGAGACATGAGAATAGTGGTAAATGCGCTTTCACGTGGCTTATACCGAGGGGTGCCGTTTTAAGAATGCCTGTGGCGCATGCTGAGGGTAGATTTGTTCTGCCAAAGGAAAAAGATCTCTTTAACAGGCTTATTGGTAATGATCAGATCGTGTTTAGATATTGTTGCGAAAATGGTGAGCCGGCTGAAGGCAGGTTTCCGGCGAACCCGAATGGCTCATTCTATGATATAGCTGGAATATGTAATCCTGATGGGACGATATTTGGTTTAATGCCTCACCCAGAAAGAGCATACTATTATTGGCAACTGCCCGATTGGACTAGAATGAAGAACCCACCTAGATATGGAGATGGCAAATTGATATTTGAGTCTATTATAAAATATGTTATGAAAAAATTCTAGATTTAAAGTGGCTTGGAGGATCTACAAGTGAAAAAATATAGGCTGCCTGACTCCGAGGTTAGAGTTGTTCTTGTTGGTGTTGGTCAGATAGGCTCTGAAATAGCTAAGCTCCTCTTGAGAAAGAGGGGCGTAAAGATTGTTGGGGCTGTTGACCCCTCCCCCGATAAGGTTGGTAAAGATCTTGGGGACATAATAGGGGTTAAGGAGAAAGTTAACGTAATTGTTCAAAGGGATATTTCTGACTTGGATGTCAGCGCAGATATAGCCGTACATGCAACAACCTCATTCTTAGATAAGGCTTATCCACAAATAACAGAGTTAATCAGGCGGGGCTACAACATAATATCTACCTGCGAAGAACTATCCTATCCCTACATTGTGGATGAGAACATCGCCAGAGCAATTGATAGTATGGCTAAGGAGCATGGAGTCACGGTTCTCGGATCCGGTGTAAATCCAGGCTTCCTCATGGATACTCTCATCATAACTTTGACGGCGCTATGCCAAGACATAAAGCGCATAGTTGCTGAGAGGATCATAAACGCCTCTAAGCGTAGACCATCATTCCAGAAAAAGATTGGCGCTGGGTTGAGCGTCGAAGAATTTAATAAGGGAGTTAAGAGGGGTGAGATAACTGGGCATATTGGACTTAAGCAGTCGATCGCTATGATTGCAGATTCAATTGGCATAAAGCTTAATGGCATACTTGAAGAACCAATAAAGCCAGTAATAGCGGCAGAAAAAATTGAGGAGGGGTTCATCGTAGTTAAACCTGGATTTGTGGCCGGAGTGAGCCAAAAAGCCCATGGATTACTCAACGACCAACCATTTATTACCTTAATTTTTAAAGCTTATGTCGGCGCAGCATGGGAGTGCGATTCAATATTCATTGAGGGCATACCAACAATAAATGAACGGATAACGCCATGCGTCCATGGAGATATTAGCACGGCAGCCATAATTGTAAACTTAATACCAAGGGTAATCAACTCTCCACCTGGCCTTAAGACCATGAGGGACATGCAATTATTATCAGCAGTGCTTGGAGACATGAGACTGTTTATCAATAGAGATTGCCTGTAAAATTGAAAAGATTAAATTTAAGAGAAAGAAGATTCTAGGATTGTTCAGCAGTTTCGATATAGATAGATTTTATGGATGTTTAGTGTATTCTGTATTCGATGAGTGGAGCACTAAATGGGCTTCATGCCCAATATGTAGCGATCACGCTCAGGATGAGGGGAGCCTCCATTACCTCAGAAGGCCCCCAATGACCCTCAGATAATGGAGGTGAGGAGGAAAGGGATGAAAATCCATAAATCCCACAACGGTCTGAGACCCTAATAGATTTTTTATTTTTCATGCTTCTCAGTCTTGCTCTGAGCGCCTAATATTTCTTCACGCTTATTTCTACCCTTATACTCTTGTGCAACTATCATTGTGGATGTCAATATGACGCTTGGCATGCTTCTGATTTTATCTAGAAGCTCATTTAACTGAGATATTTCTTGCGTGTTAACCTTAGCGATAATATCATATTCGCCGTAAATAATGCTCGCATCCATCACATTATCTAAATCGGCTACCCTTTTACAAACATCTTTTTCGGCTCCGGAGCTAACCTTTAATAATATATAAGCTTTTATCACCATTTATTCAGCACCCCAAGGTTCCTCGATGAGACATATGAAATATTTAGCAGCGTAATATTTAATCACTTCCTCTCATGAAGCTGATTCCCTATAAAAATGTAGTAACCCTTAAGTTCTCTCGATAATAAAGTGTTTTATGGTGGGAAGTTTGCCTAAAGTTTTAATTATTGCCGGAGATGGTGCGGAGGCACAGGAGATATTTTATCCATACTGGAGACTTAAAGAGGCGGGGATAGACATTGTTGTAGCAGCCCCCTCAAAGAAAGTTATATTTACTGTGGTTCATGATTTTGAGCCTGGCTGGGAGACATATACTGAGAAGCCAGGTTACAGGTTCGGCTGGGTTGACACCTCCTTTAAGGATGTTAGGCCGGAGGAGTTTGATGGTTTAGTAATACCTGGCGGTAGGGCGCCAGAATATATAAGGACGTATCCCGAGCTCGAGCGCATTGTAAAGCACTTCTTTGAGAACAAGAAACCTGTGGCAGCTATATGCCACGGTCCACTAGTGATCGCCGCCTTTGGACTGGCTAGAGGGAGAAAAATGACATGTTATATGGCGGCTGCACCAGACCTTAAACAGGCTGGCGCAGAATACGTTGACCAAGAAGTTGTTGTCGATGGTAATCTAGTTACGAGCAGGGCTTGGCCAGACTTACCCGCATTTATGAGGGAATTTTTAAAGCTTCTATTGGGAAAAGAGACCTAAAAGACCCTCTTTACCCTCATTTTTTATGTTGTTTTCTCTATTAGGCATTTTTAGAGATATAACCACGAATATTAGGAAGATTTATTGGGGAAGCACCTTAGAAAGATACTTTGACCAGCGATGTCCGTAAGCATGTCTTTCCCAATAGATTTAATAAGAGTATTCATTTGCCTACTCTTTCTCTCCATAGCCTCCCTACATGACCTGAGGAGCAGAGAGGTTCCAGACATGGTATGGATTATTTTTGCTCCATTAGGCCTAGCGTTATCGCTTATATCTATGATTTGGAGCGGCTGGAGCATGTGGACTCTGCTTTGGTGGATAATAGTTTTAGCGATCACATTTTGTCTCTCAACAGCGCTATTTTATCTTGGCTTATTCGGCGGGGCTGATGGAAAAGCCCTGATATGCTTAGCTATTGCAATGCCATTTCGACCAAGTCTTCCTTGGAACGGATTATTCGCCAGAAGCTTCCTACAATACTTCATGCCACCACCAATCTCAACATTTAATAACGCTGTTCTCATAGCAGCACTATCGGTGATACCAATCCTCATCAAGAACTTAAAAGACTACGTGGAGAATAAGAGAATTTTTGAGGGACTTGAGCATGAGAGGAACTTCACTAAAGCCCTTGCCCTTTTGACAGGATATAGGGTTGATATAAATAGGCTACGATCAGGCAAACATTACTATCTACTTATGGAGGAGTTTATTAGGCGGGAAGATGGATCAATTGTTAGGAAATTAAGGGTATTTAGCCGTTTACCCCTCGATGAAGACTGGCCTAAAATGGATTTACCAGCAAACTTTTACGGGAAGGTTTGGGTCACACCTGGACTACCATTTATAGTCTTCATCATACTGGGCTTCTTTATAACTATGTTAGCAGGTGACATGTTCTTCTTACTGGCAAGCGCTATATTTGTCCGCTAAAAGGCGCCTCCAGAGAAGACTTATCTTTTTCTTTTAGGATCCATCTATCAATTATTAACCGTAGTGTCTCGAAGGCCTCATCCTCATTTAAATTATTTACGTCAAGTATTACGTGAAATGGCCTAAAGTCTTCTCCCAGCTTAAAGCCATATAGCCTCCTATATATCTCCTTTGTCCTGGCTTCACGTTCCTTCATACGTTTAAGAGCTTCCTCAAAACTTATTTTATCCCTCTTAGCGATCCTAGCCGCCCTAACCTCCTCCGAGGCGTCAAGCCATATTTTAAAGCCTTCTTTGAGAAGCCACGGCATCGTCCAGCTGTCTAACACAACATCTCCTTCCCTAGCCCACTCCATCATCTTTTCATCAATCTTCTTATCGATATCTAGGTTTCTTAGCCGCTCCTCAATAAAGCGTAAGCCGTCCTCAGTCTCCCACCACCCCCGCTCAGATACACTATAACCCATCTCGGAGGCAACAGCCTTGAGAGCATCACCACCAGAATAAAACTTTAGGCCATAATGTCTCGCAATCCTCCTAGCGAGAGTGCTTTTACCTGAACCAGCTAAGCCAGAAATACATATAATTATCTTCCTTCCTTTAATCTTCGAGTTCACGGTAACCACCATTTAAAATAGTATTTACTGGATATTATTTCTCTGACTACTTAATTATCTTTGAAAATATTATGTGGAAGAAGAAGCTGCATATGACATACCACAAGAAGAATGGTATATTAGTTTTAGCCCCGAAGAGTGGTATAAAGGCTGCTGCCTTATAGAGATATGGTATCAGGAGCCACCATATGACCATAAATGGAACAAAAGTGATAAGTGTAACCTTCAACTGTTGTGAAGAGACTTTTGCTCTCATCTGCATTATTCGGGCCTCCTGTTTCTTAAGCTTAGCCATAAGCTTCTTATCACCAGTCTTCTTAGCAATCTCCATCTGAGCCCTCCACTCAGCGATCTCCTTTTGAAACTCAGCCAGCAGCTGCCTATCGATAATCTTACGGTTAAACACGGCTGTTACAAAAGATAATATAAGGGCTATAAGAACGACGAAAAATGTTAGATATGGGGGGTTCTCAAAGAGACCTAGGGACATTTCCTCTACCTCCCGATAAGCTTTCTTATGCCTGGATAAACTTCTTCAAGTTGTTCTCTCAAAATCTGCTGGTAATATTGATAGATAATGCCTACGGAAAGCAGTATTCCCGTTCCAGTACCAAACGCACCGAATATGTCGGCCACCGCCGCCAGTAAACCAACAATTAGCCCACCTAGTAGTGACACTGTTGGAATATAGCGCTTTAAAATAAGCTCAATTGGCTTCTCAGCCCTCCTAAACCCTGGGACTTGTAGGCCAGCATCCACTAGCTGCTTAGCGACAGTTCTCGGATCAAGGCCCCCTACCTGTAGCCAGACCCATGAGAAGAGAATGCAAAAGATGACTAAAAGAATAGTGTAAACACTATATCTAATTGGATTCCCTATAAAATCCATAAAGCCTCTTGGCGAAGTGACATAATAGGCTAATCCCCCAGTCGGTACAACCCCGGTTTCTGTTATATTATACTCGCCCAAAAGCCTTACTAATGGGCCTAAAATTGGATTATTTCGGTAATTATTCCATAATATTTGCCCAAAAATCTGTATGTTTCCGAAGAGGGCTGATGCAAATATGACTGGCAGGTTAGAGACATATAATAGGCTTATTGGATATGTCCCTCTAAATCCTCTATACCTCGAATATGAGATTGGGATTTCAACTCTAACCCCCTGCATATAAATGCATAGTATAAATATTCCTATTGTTAAAAGTAAACCTATAATGCTTGGATCACCAGCTGGTCTTATGACGAGGGCTGAAAGAGGTGCTCCCGTAACTAGCGAGTTTATTATTGCTGGGATTATACCCCTGAATCCACCCGTGCCACCTAAGGGCGGCATTAATGAGAAGCAGTCTATCATTATATGCTGAGAGACCCCTGCTAGAATAAAAAGACTTATACCGCTCCCAATTCCCCAACCCTTCTGTACCATCTCATCTAAAAGCAATACTATCAGGCCAGCGATAACCAGCTGCACAAATATTATTATCGCTTGCATGGTTCCTATGGCGCGAAGAATACCGCTCAGGAGGTAAGCTGACGCCTGAAAGATGGTCATAAGTATGGCTAAAACCTTGTTTGCCCCCGCAAAGAGCGCTCTATCCTCTGGATTAGAGAAATCAACACCTATGAGGCCTGATGCTGCAAGTAACTGTAATATTAGGCCAGCTGTGACTATTGGACCTATACCTAACTCCATTAGTGTGCCCTGAGTTGAGGCAAATATAACCCTATAAACCAATATGCTCTCACTTTTATGTAGGCCATAGAGTGGTATCTCGCTCATAATAAAGTAAATTATTAATGCAAGGCCACTCCAGAGAAGCTTCTCGCCGAAGCTGACCCTACGCTCAGGCGCCTTAACTTCAGGAATAAATTTTATCAACGGCTGAAAGGCCCTTAAAAACCTGCCAGCCAAATTTTTCCCTCAAAAATATACTTTAGACTAACAAATTAACTTTATTTTGCCGATATTATTTCTCCGCCAGCCTCCCTCACCTTTCTTAATGCCTCCTCAGTATATGATGGAACTTTAACTATGACTGGCATAGTTATTTTTCCCTCACCTAGAAGCTTTAAGTATCCCATTGCCTCCAAATCTATGATTATTTTCTCCTTTTCTCCTACTTGAGTAGCCATTTTAAGGGCTATTTCTTCCAGCTCCTTCACATTTATGCACTTGATATTTTTCCTCCTCAGCTGTTTAGGCGAAGTGAAGCCTTTATATCCGAAGTAATCTGGCTCGTATCTTAGGACCCAAGACCATAAATGTTTATGTCTACCAGCTCTTCTTTCGCCTTTCGATCCACTTTTTCTATGCTGCCCGACTCTCCCATAGCCACATGTTCTTGATCCACGCTTCTTACGGATCTTCCTAAGATCATGCGGCATAATTTTCTTCCCTCAAATCATCCTCTTAAGTAAATCGTTTATGGCCTCGCCTCTATAACCTACTACGCCTCCACTCTTATAACTCTTTTTTATGCTGCCGTCATAGCCCTTACTCGGCGGGTGCAAGCGGAAAACTGGTTTAATACCTGGAAGTTTATGGAACTCGACTTTCAGGCTATATATGGCTTCGGCAAGATCCTCAATCGATCCAAAGCCGATCTTTCTAGCATAATCATCAGTGATCTTCTTGTTTCCCACGAGACTTCCCCTCTCTCTAAGTAGTAGGGCGATAACCTCCTTAGAAACTTCACCCCACGTCACATAATTATGGACTTTTTGGAGCATTCCTAAATACGATGGACGATTATCTATTAGGGTTGCATGACAGTTGCGGACTAGATGAAGCATCCTAAGCGTATCATTAATATCTCTTCTCACATTAACTGTGCCACGGACTCTAACAACAGCCAAACATCTATCTCCCTTCTCCAAAGAAATCTACCTCGCCCAATCTAATGGAGTAACAACTTCATATGTCTTCTTCAAAGCATCGAATACGGCATACGTGAAGGATGGAACAGTTCTCGTAGAGCCGTAACTTCTAGTCCAGCAATCCTTCACACCCGCAAGCCTAAGGATAACTTTAGCAATTTCTCCAGCAACAAGCCCTAAGCCCCTTGGCCCAGGCAAGATTTCAACTCTAACAGAACCGCACTTTCCAGTCACTTTGAAGGGCAGTGAGTGTGGTTGTCCACAACCGCACTCCCAGCTTCCGCACCCCCTTCGAATAATAGTAATATTCAGCCTTGCATCTCTAGCAGCCTTCTCTATAGCCGTGCGCACCTGTGTAGCCTTTCCAGCACCTATGCCAAGATAACCATCTTTGTTTCCAACGGCAACTATCGCCTTAAATCTTGATCTTTCACCGGCATCGGTCTGCCTCTGAACAATACTTATATGCAAAACTTCCTCCTCAAGATTTGGTACGAGCACATTTACTATCTCTGGCTCACTTATCTTCATTCCGTTGGCGAATATCTCCTCTAAAGAGGATATTTTTCCCTCAAGCACCATCCTACCGAGCCTTGTACGCGGAGTCCATTCCACTGGCCCACTCACTTCGCTAGACCTTTCGCCCAAAGCCATCACACCTAATATCTTCCACCAGCATACTTTTACTTTAACACCTACAAAATTCAGAGAGAGCTAAATAATAAATTTAAACTTATCTGTT
>JAGTQD010000089.1 GCA_018396405.1 Candidatus Bathyarchaeota archaeon | reverse complement strand
AGCACCCACACATCCCGGTTCCATCAATCATAAGAGAGTTTAAGCTGACAATTGTCTTGATTTTAAAGGGTTTCGTAACTTCTGAAACTGTTCTCATTAAGGTTGCTGCCCCAACGGCATAAACTAGATCAAACATTTCGCCAGAAGAGAGTAGATTCTTGAGTAGATCTGCAGCATATCCTCTAGTTCCTTCTGAACCATCATCCGTCACGATGAATAGTCTGTCGCTCACTTTTCTAAACTCATCTTTATATATTAGAAGGCTGGATGTCCTCGCACTTATTATGGCAGTTACATTATTGCCTGCCTCTTTCAAATGCTTCGCCCTCTCATACGCTGCTGCGATGGCAACACCTCTACCGATAACGCATGCTTTTCCATAAAACTTAATCTCAGCTGGTTTTCCCAACGGACCTACTAAATCATGTAATATATCTCCAGTATTTAGTTTTCCTAGCTCCAGCGTTGATGCACCAACAACTTTAAAGACTAATGTAACAGTTCCTTCGATCGAATCCCAGTCTATGAGGGTTAGAGGAATTCTTTCACAATCTTCGCCGGCCCTCACGATTACAAATTGTCCGGGTTTGGCTTTTCTAGCGATCAGGGGCGCCCTAACCTTTATGAGATAGGTTTCTGGGGCTAATTCCTTCTTCAGAATTATTTCGTTCTCCCTCATTGCTTCTCACCACATTCTATAGTTTGTAAAGGCCTGCAAGGATTCCTTTAGTAACTTCTTCAGGCGTTTTCCCGGAGAGGACTATATCCAGAAAGGCTTTTCTGAGATCAGTTCTCTCTTCATGAAGGTTGAACCTCTCAAGTGCCGCATTAAGGATACTTGCTATACCTGGCATCTTTTCTTCATAGATTTTCTTAGCTATACCCCAGCATCTTATGAAGTCTAAGTAATCTAGCCTAAGGTCAAAGTATTCCGCTAAAATTATGTAGGCAAGGTCTTGCGCCGAGAGTTTTTTAGAGAATTTTCTCTCAAAAAATTCTTTCCCCTCCTCAGTCCTACCAGAGCTGTAAAGATAGCTCCAATAAATATAATTGTAGAAGATGTCAATTACTCTATCTTGGAAGTCTGGACAGCTTACACCCGGCTTATGATTCTTTGCACAAACAACATTACCATCAATGTCGGTTCTATCCTCGAAGTTCTTACATTCAAAACAGAATCTTGTCCTTGAGGCGGTGTTTCTTAAGCCCTCAAATTTATCTTGGAAGTCTGGGCAGCTTACGCCCGGCCTATGATTCTTTGCACAAACCACGCTGCCATCTATCTCCATCCTATCTTCGAAGTTCTTACATTCAAGGCAGAATCTCGCAGGCAATATTGTTTCCCACTCCTTTAGGAGAGAAAAGCTTCCAGTATTTGATCGGCTTCCTCCTCTGGTAATGGTATGCCAGTCACCTTCGCCGCCCTCTCGGTTAGCGCTATTAAATCGCTCCTGTCGAGTAAACTGAGCTTCCACTTTCTCGCCCCAGCCATCAGCTGCTGTAAGCCAACCTTAATTCTATCCATATAAGTGTATAAGCCGACCGCACCCCAAGGAACCTCCCCAAACCTTTCGCCGAGCATAACTTTCAGGTCGGGTGCCGCAATAAAGAATTTTTCAGGCGCTTTCCCAAAGGTTTCCTCAAAATCCTTTGGTAGCTGCCCCTTCTCAGCTAGCTCCGCAAAGTATGAAGCCTTCATCACGGCTGTTAGGGGCGCCCTGCCCATCAAGACCGCCTTCACATATGGTCCATTACCGAAGTTGCTCATTGCGATCGCCTTAAATATTTGGGTCTCATCTACAAACCCTCCAGCCATAACTATGTCCGGCACATACATACCCTTCTTTCTGAGAATCTCCGCGCACTTTAAGACCTGCGCCTCAAGATAAACGGTTGGCGTCCCCTGCTCATTCATCATTGGAACTGGGCTCATTCCGGTTCCGCCGCCAGCCCCATCAAAGACAACGTAGTCTACTTTCGCCTCAGACGCAACCTTCATTGTAAACGCGACTACTGCCGGCTCATAATTGCCAGTCTTTAAGCTCACCTTTTTAGCTCCCTGCTCCCTAAGCCACTCAACATCTTCAATAAAATCTTTCTCTTTTGGCATACCAACTCTACTATGCCTCTCAAATGTTTTGAAGACACCTTGCTTAAATGCCTCCTGGACGTTCTTATCCTCGGGATCCGGTATAACAATGTAACCTCTCTTCTTCAACATGATGGCCCTTTCTAGACTGCTTATCCTAACCTCTCCACCTATCGCTTTTGCTCCTTGACCCCATTTCCTCTCAATGATGTCGACTTCCAGCTTAGATATAGCGTAGACGTCAACCCCTAAACGTTGATCTTCAACATTAGTTTGAACGGCTATACCTCCATACTTTCCATCCCAGAACTTCTTAAATGCCTCAACCCTCCTCTTGAGCTCCGCCGAATAAGTAACTTTTCCATTAGTGATCACTGCTTCTGGATCCATACCGCAAATATTCTCGCCTATAGTAACTATTATTCCGGAGAGAGCGCCGCCTATTGCAAGGCTATCCCAGTTGACCCTGGCAACCTCTGTTGAGCCGTATGCTCCTATTATAATGGGTATCTTAAGCGGTATGCCAGCAACGCTTGTTTCAACATCAACATTCGGGAATAACGCTATGTCTGGATCTGGCTCTATGCCTTCAGCACCTAAAAGTCTCGCCTTAATGTTAAAATGTGACCAGTCTAATCCATAGTCCTTTAAGGAGCCAGCAGTACTCTTCCCAAACATCTTCGGATCTGGATAAAGTGCCTCACGCCCCCTAAAAGCTGACAATGAAACCTCGCAGATAAAGGGGCACTCCCTAATACATAGAGGGCATAGACCGCTGGATGGGCAGGTATCCTCAACCCTTGTTCTAGTATCAGTAGTCGACATGGAATTTAGGTATGAAGAGTTCTTCTGCACAGGGTTCGGCACGCACTATCACCTCAATTGGCATATGGTTACCTATTACCAAAATATAAGTTTTTCTCTTAGGAATGATATTGGCTGAAAAATGACCCATCAAAAGTGACAGTGCCCTGGACTAAGCTAGGCTAGATGCGCTGGGATATTATGAGGACGTGAGTCAAAAGGCTTGGCGCAGAAAGCTAAGCTTTCCAAAAACAATAGACTTCTTTTATGCTCATACTTCCTCCTCCAAAGCGGACTTAGTTATTCAGGTGCAGTCTTTTCATAGGACGAGAAACTTAACCTCAAAGCGTTAAAGGGGGTGAAAACTTCCATACTTAAGCCTGGTATGGTTGGTTTAACTCTCGATAAGGGAGATTTATGAGCTGCTGAGACGAAGAGGAATAGGCATAAACAAGCTTCTGGAACGCATTCTATTGGGACAACCTTTTATACACTAGTAGCCCGAAATTAGCTGCTTTTCAAAAACGGGGAGAAAAACGATTCCTAATACAAAGGCTAAGGGTTAACCTTAGAGTATACCCTGCATGGCAAAATAGGACCCTGCAAACAGCGCCCATTTTAAGCCCCTTTAGGATCTCAGCCGCCAGCTAACGGAGGAAATATAGCTATCACATCCTGATCTCTTAGTTCCACATCTCCTTTCAGATCTTTGATATTTCTTCCATTGATGGTAAATATGAGGTCATCTCTAACTTTTCCACGCTCTTTATCATAAATATCATCGATGAAGCTCTCGCCAAGAATTTTTGATGCACTCTTAATTAATCCCTCTATAGTCCCATCACAATTAACTACTAATTCCTTAACCCCGTATTTTTTCCTTAGAGTTGCAAAAAGTAATACTTTAAC
>JAGTQD010000088.1 GCA_018396405.1 Candidatus Bathyarchaeota archaeon | reverse complement strand
GGATATCCGGCTGGGTCGCTGTCAGGATGGGCTTCTGGAGCATAGAGGATTGGGAGAGACAGAATAGGCTTCTTGAGAGGCTTGGCTTACCACTCAAAATAAAATTCGATGCTGATGAGATGATAAGGGCGATGCATTTCGATAAGAAGGTTGAGGGTGAAACCATAATGTTTGTTTTACCTAAGCGTATAGGTGAGATGGCTTCAATAAACGGTAGATATAAGATCCCGGTCTCAGAAGAGAAGCTGCGCATCTTCCTGAAAGAAGTCATCGAGAATGACTAATTTCTAGAATCTGGATTACATCATTTTACATCTCTTTTTACCGACTTCCTCTTCCTTGGTTTTCTTTCGAGATGTGTTCCGCAATATTGGCATACTGTTTCCTCATGATTTGAGGGATATCTCCTGCCGCATGCAGGACAATAAGTTATCCAGTGGAATTGGTAGCGTATGCCAAGGTTTGTTAACGAGGCATATTTTAACCCTATCTTCCCCGCGGTATTCTGCATAGAATAGTCGTCAGTAATGACTGTAACCTCATATCCGCTATCCTCCAGCTGTGCCGCAAGGGCTAAGACTTGAATGTCGGTTTCGGAGAGCACACTTAAGTCACCGATCTCCTTGGAGACAGTCTTAACCAGGTCTACATATTTCGGCGCCGGAGTAACCACCATAAGTCTTCCACTCTCAACACCAGTTATAAAACGTATTTTAGATGTAGTTTTATCTATTAATTCAAGCCCAACTTCTGGGACAGTATATATCTCCTCATTTATGGTTGATGGATCAAAGCCAGCTATAAACGCAGAGGTATCGAGAACTAGAGCCCTACGCTTTTCTCTCATTTTCCTCCTCCATTGGGAATAAAAGTCTCTCTCTTAAGCGCCTATAAAAATCATACCTGAATCTGATGAAGTTCACCTTATGCTCCGAGAGTCTTGCAGTAACTCTGTTCTCTCCCTCCCCTATCTCCCTCCTATAATCTCCGTCGATAATAACCATAGCGTTCTTTGGCTTAAGTATCTCAACAGTTATCTGCGTTCTCTCTGGGAAAACTATTGGGCGTATAAGGTTAGCCGGGCATACTGGCGTCACTATAAGCGCATCAAGGTTCGGGTCGACTATCGGCCCACCAGTAGAGAATGAGTAGGCTGTTGAACCAACCTGAGAAGCAATTATTACGCCATCCCCCCAACAATCCGCAACCTCAACATTATTCCTCCATATCCTAGCATGCATTATCTTTGAGAGGTGCCTAGTGGTTATAAATACTTCATTTAACGCGTCTGGGAGCCTAAGATTTCCAACAAATGATGCAATCTTGCTATGGGTCTCAATCTTGTAGGAGCCATCAATATACGAATTTATGGCTTCAAGAGCCCTTTCATGTGAAACTTCTGTTAGGAACGCTCTTGTTCCTAAACCTATCGCAAGTATCGGAGTCTCTGGATTAGGCATGCGTAGACATGTTCTAAGTATTGTTCCATCTCCGCCTATAATAACGATTAAGTCCGTCCCCATCTCTTCAATGGGAAGAGCCCTCTCTCCCTCGCCAATCAGCCCAGCTAGTTCCCTCTCAAAAAATACCCTGAAGCCCGCTGACTTAAAGCGATTAGAGACTTCGAGCGCTAGCTTTAGAGCATCAGTTCGATCTAAGCGCGCAATAATCCCAACGGATTTACTCAAGCTCTCACCATGCAATAAAATATATTAAAGATGAGAACTATTAAGCATATAGTGGTGAAGGGCTATGAGCAGACCAGTAGATGTCGGGGATCTGAAGGAGGGGCAATATGTAATTATAGATAACGAGCCATGCCAAATAGTCGAGATAACAAAGTCGAAGCCTGGGAAGCATGGCTCGGCTAAGGCTAGGGTTGTTGCCATGGGGGTATTTGATGGCGTTAAGAGGAGCTTTGTTAAGCCAGTTGATGCGAAGGTTGATGTTCCAATAATTGAGAAGAGGAGCGGTCAAGTAATAGCAGTTCTAGAGAATAGTATCCAGCTAATGGATTTGGAGACGTATGAGGTCTTTGAGACGCCAATGCCTCAGGAAGAGAATGTAAGGTCTAAGCTCGCTAATGGTGCGGAGGTCGAGTATTGGCGTATAATGGGTAAGACAAAAGTTGTGCGCGTTAAGGGAGGCTAAAACTAGCTTTTACTCCTCTTCCTCAACTCCCTCACAGTTTCCTCAATTATTGCTAGAGCCTTTTCGATATGCTCTCTCCTTATGCCGAAATGTGTTACCATTCTAATAACATTTTTACTGTGGCTTGAGACTAAGAGTCCCCGCTCCCTAAGCATAGCAATAAATATGTTAGAGTTAACCCCTAAGCCACTTAAGTCAACCAAAACGATGTTTGTCTGAATCCTCCTCAAGTCGACATAGAGCCCCTCGATCCCCTTTATCCCATTGGCCAATAGCTTAGCGTTCACATGATCCTCTTCTAATCTATCTATCATCTTTTCCAGGGCTATTATGCCTGGAGCGGCAATTATACCAGCCTTTCGCATCCCTCCGCCGAGCATCTTCCTAATCTTTCTTGCCCTCTCAATAAAATCGCTGTCACCAACTATGACTGATCCTACTGGACAGCAGAGCCCCTTAGATAAAGAGAACATTAGATTGTTGACGTGGCGGGTAAACTCTCTAACATCAACTTTCAGGGCTACGGCGGCATTAAATATTCTTGCCCCATCCATGTAAAGCTTCAGCCCATTTTCCCTTGTAACCTTACTTAGGGCTTCAATCTGTCGCGGTGTTATTATCGTCCCACCAGCCCTATTATGCGTGTTTTCGATACAGACAAGCGTTGTCTCAGGGAAATGTATATCCTTTGGCCTTATGGCAGCCTCAACATCTTTTGGATCCAGAGCCCCCATGTAACCCCTTATTGGCCATGGCATTAGCCCGGCGATTGTTGATATGCCACCAACCTCATACCAATATATATGCGACTCAGCCTCTAAAATCACACAGTCACCTCTCCTAGTGTTACTCATAAGGGAGACCAAGTTAGCCATTGTCCCACTTGGAACAAGTAGGGCAGCCTCTTTTCCCATTTTCTTGGCAGCCATCTCTTCGAGTCTATTAACAGTCGGATCCTCTCTATAGACATCATCACCTAAACTGGCCCTCCTTATCGCCTCAAGCATCTCCTCGGTTGGCAAAGTAACCGTATCGCTCCTCAAGTCTATCACATCACCACCTTTAACCCCAGCCATCTAACCACCCCACAAATACGCTGAAATAGACTTTAGACCGAGATAGATTTATTTATACTGGAATAAACCTAATATTTGCTGAGCGAAAACTAACTATGGAGAACACCATTGGTCCTCGAGAAGCTGGGCTCATCGATTTATGATGCTCTAAAGAAGATTTTTGGCGCCTCTGTTATAGATGAGAATGTTGTTAGGGAGCTTATCCGAGATTTGCAGCGCGCTCTTTTACAGGCGGACGTAAATGTTAAGCTCGTACTCGACCTCTCTAAAAGGGTTGAGGAAAGGGCTCTGAAGGAAGAGCTTCCCCCGGGAATACCGAGAAAAGAGCATGTTATCAAGGTTGTTTATGAGGAGATTGCCCGCTTACTGGGGGAGAAGCCCGCTCCGCTCGACATTAAGCCGGGCAAGAGAAATGTGTTCATGCTTGTCGGCGTGCAGGGTTCTGGGAAAACAACGACCGCTGCTAAGTTAGCCAGGTTCCTCCAGAAGAGGGGATTTAAGACAGCCCTTATATGCGCCGATACATTCAGGGCTGGGGCGCTGGCGCAATTAAGTCAGCTCGCTGCACAGATAAATGTGCCTATCTACGGTGATGATA
>JAGTQD010000087.1 GCA_018396405.1 Candidatus Bathyarchaeota archaeon | reverse complement strand
AGGCCTAGACGAGGCATGGTTTCCTTGGCCGTGTCGAGTCTAGGCTTCGGGAGGGGGGAGAAGTCGTAACAAGGTGGCCGTAGGGGAACCTGCGGCCGGATCACCTCCTAAGATGCAATGGTTGTGGGTGGTGCTGGGCCTATTAAATCCGCGTTTTTGGTCTTGTTTTTGGCGTTATCCTATCTGGTTTTGTGGTAAGTATAAATTTTGATTTTGGCTTAGTTTCTTATGAGGGGTGGTTTAGGTGGGTGCTGTTAAGGGTGTTATTTTATGCGGTGGACCTGGCACAAGGCTTAGGCCCCTCACATATTATTTTCAGAAGGCGATGATTCCTATTGGAAAGATGCAGAAGCCTCTTCTTGAATATATAATTAGGTTGTTAAGGTTTTATGGTGTAGATGAAATGGTCCTTCTTGTGGATTATAAGGCTGAGCAGATAATGAATTATTTTGGCGATGGCTCCAGATTCGATGTAAATATAGCGTATGTTTATGATGATCCATCCCTTAAGGGTACGGCTGGCTCAATAATTAACGCTTATAGGAGGGGTGTTATCAATAATAATGAAATCTTACTCATATATTATGGCGACATTTTGACGAATATGAATATCAGGGATTTCTTGAATTATCATAGGGAGAAGAGGGCCGACGTCACAGTAGCCTTAGCTAGCGGCTTTACTGTTAGGGTCGGCGTGGCTGAAATAGATGAGGATGGCAAAATAAGATCTTTCCAAGAGAAGCCTAAGATAGAAAAGCCCGTCAGCATAGCAATAGCCACATTGGAAGGCTCCTTACTCGAAGAGATTAATCAGATGGTTGGTGATAAACGCGCATTAGATTTTATGGGCGACGTGGTGCCACATTTAATAGAGACGGGAAAAAATGTTTATGGTTACCTCACTGGCGCCTTCTGGTATGATGTTGGGAGTATAGAGGCATATGAGAAACTCGACCCTGACCTAGTGGAAAAAATATTTGCTTTCCTCTACAAGTGAGTATAGTGAAAATACAATGCGGGAAAACAGTCCATTAAAAACTTTTATTCTACCATATATTATAGATTCTTCTCCAGGCGGGCTAAAAATTACATCAGAGGAAGAGATAGCGGTTATATCTTGTCTAGCATTTTGCAGACGTAAAAAGATTGGGATCATATCGAGTAAAGCTGAGGGGATAAAAGCCATCTTAAAGATATACTATCCTTTAGTATGCTTTCCTAGAGGGCGGAGCTGCTTTATCGCTGATGGACTTGAATTTCTAGGCTTCACATTTTCAGACCTTATTGCTCCAGACATGCTACAATTCATAGAAGCATTAAAAAGAAGTAGCTTCGCACTGAGGGACTTCATGGAGACATTAAATTACGAAGCTAACCTACTCTCGGGCATCCTTAAAAGCGGTTTTAAAAAGCAGCGTATTAACTGCTTAATCGATGACGCAAGCTTACTTAACCTGATTTTATCTCAGAGTGATAAATTGGTGCTGGTTGACACGATCGGAGAGGAAAAGTTTAGATTTGTGCGGCCTAAACTACAAGCATGTCCGCTCGAAGATATTTCTGGGATCATTGATAGGCTAAAGACAGAAGTTAGTATGCTAAAATATACCCTTAAGACCATGGAAGATCATGTTAACAACCATTTAAGGATGCTCTCAAAGGAAAGCGAGCTCGTATTACTTGAATATAAGAGAAAGATGTCTGAATTTGAGGATGAAATGGACAAAAAAGGTAAAATTTTGGTTAAAAGGAAGTTAAAGGAGATTAACGAGGTCGAAAAGAAGTACAATAAAATGATTAGAGATCTTTTAAGGGAGAGAGAAAAGGTTGAGAAGACCCTGTTAAGAAAGAGAATTTCTCTTGAAAGAAGGCGTAAATCTAGGAGAGGGAAGGAAGATATATACTTACTGCAGATAGTGGATCTGGAAAAGAAATTTAAAGATCTTCAAAAAGCCATTGAGAAGGTTGGAAGAGAAAAGGATGAGAAGATTAAGGATATTGAAGAGAAGTATAGGTCTTTAATTAAAGGTGAAATGGAGAAGGCTGATATTTTAAGAGAGACTAGAGACGCTGAGATTAGAAGGATAAATGAGGATGCTGAAAAAATTAAGAGAATATTTTCGGCAATCAGGGAGAATATTATGCGAATAATTGGGGAGAAAGAGCGTATAATAAAAGCCATTGAGGAGCGCTCGCTTTCAATAAATATCTGCGAAAACGCAATTATTGGAATACCATTTTACGTGGTCGTATATGAGAGAAGCGGCGAAAGAAGATTCGATTTTCATCCCCCAGCTAGAGCTACAGGTCTGATAAGGGCAGCGGATAACATTCTCAAACTCGATTTGGAGACCAGGCTAACGTCCTTCTTGACACCGCTTAGAGAACCCGTAAATGTAATCTTGAATGCTCTCATGGAGAATTGCGGTAAGGATCCATACCTGACTAATGAGGTGGAGCGCATAATGGAAGAAGGAAATATTCTCCTATCTAGGAACTTTACAGATTTTCTTAAATGTGGGCTTGAGAAACTTAGACAGAATAGGTGGCTTAATAGTCAAGAGGAAAATATTATTATGGATTTCTATGAGTCGATAATAAAGAGGTAGATAACGCCCTGAGGTCTTGAGGATATTAGTGAGCATAAGCGCCTATATACTTTTGGCAGGTAAAGGTCTAATTTTCATTACCTCCGGGTTCACAAGATTTGGCGGAACTCTTCCTTCAAAGAAGGCTATAAGATTGTCAGCAACCATCTCAGCCATCTTTGACCGTGTCTCGTGGCTAGCGCTTCCAATATGTGGTGTCAAAACCACGTTATCAAGTTTTAATAGGGGGTTATCCATTGGAATTGGTTCCTCCTCAAAAACATCTAGTGCCGCACCAGCAATTCTTCCCTCTTTCAGAGCCTCATAGAGGGCTTTTTCATCAATAACTTGCCCCCTAGAAGTATTTATTATGAAGGCTGTCTTCTTGACTAATCTAAGTTTTTCGGCATTTATCATATGGTAAGTGTCCTTAGTTAATGGGACATGTATTGTTATGAAGTCGGATTGGCTAAGTAATGTATCTAGGTCCACATATTCAGCCCCAATATCTTTCTCTAGCTCGGGTCTCCTGACAATATCATAGTATAGTATTCTCATGTTAAAGCCCTTGGCTCTCCTGGCGACAGCCATACCTATTCTGCCAGCGCCAATGATTCCAAGGGTTGCACCGTAAACATCTCTTCCAAGTAGCATCATTGGGTGCCAAGCAACCCTCCATTTTCCTTCACGAATATATTTATCTGCCTCAACAATCCTTCTGGCAATGGCCATTAGGAGGGCCCATGCAAGGTCTGCGGTAGTCTCAGTTAAAACCCCTGGAGTATTAGTTACGTAAATTCCTCTCCTAGTTGCCTCTTCAACATCTATATTATCGTATCCAACAGCCATTTGGGCGACAATTTTGAGATTCGGCGCCGCGTCGAAGACCTCTGCATCAATCTTATCGGTTAAAAGAGTCACGAGGGCATCTACATTCTTAGCCTTCTCGATTATGATCTTCTTTGGTGGTGGACTATATTCAGGCCAAACCTCGGTATCAAAGTGTTCCATTATCTTTTTTAAACCTCTCTCGGGGATCTCGCGTGTAACATAAACCTTTGGCCTACGCATTTCTCTCCCTCCATTTTACATCCTTATTAATTTCTTTGGCTATTATTTTACCTAAATAAAAGTATCGTTATTTTCGTCATTAATATTATAGCGACTATAGGCACAGCCCTGCCAACATATCTACGGATAGATGGTCTCCTGCACGAAGAAAATTATTTTTAATTTTGTTTAGGAAATTAGTATTTTTGGGTGCATTAGTATTGGTTTTGCCAGCAAAAGTCTTTG
>JAGTQD010000086.1 GCA_018396405.1 Candidatus Bathyarchaeota archaeon | reverse complement strand
TCTTAAACATCTCTTTAATGATTAGGCGGAAGTGCCGCTCACCGCCCGCGCCAAACCGCACAAGAGTCCGCCTATAACGCTTAAGTCTCCCACCAAAGTTGTAGATATCATCTCCTCACATTACTCCTCGAAGAGTCTATAGCTGGAGATTTAAAAGGAGAGGTTAGGAAGTGATTTAAACCTGTGGAACTGGTGGGGCTGCCAGGATTTGAACCTGGGTCGCGGGCGCCCGAGGCCCGCAGCCTAGACCAAGCTAGCCCACAGCCCCTCGCGAAACCCTCATCATTAAGGTTACCTTTTCAGTAATACCCGCTCTCTTCATCAGAGTTTCTCTTCAGCAAATTTTATTAACGTTTCCAGATAAATAAAAACTTTAGTTTTATTTTCTGATTATTATGTCATGGTGTTTAATGTTGACTGGAGGTTTTAGGGAGGTTTTTTATGGCGGTTTAAGATTTTATGTTTTTGACGACGTCTATGAGCCGGCTGAAGACACTTTTCTCCTGGCTGGCAATTTAGATGTTTGCGAGAGTGATGTTGTTCTAGATATGGGGACTGGTTGTGGTATACTAGCTATTCTCTCAGCTTTTAAGGCCTCACGTGTTGTGGCAGTTGATATAAATTCAGATGCGGTCAAATGCGCTAAAGAAAATGCCAAGAGAAATAATGTTCTCACTAAAATCGATTTTATATGTGGAGACCTGTTCAGCCCGTTAAAGGAGGATTCATACTTTAGCCTAATAATATTTAATCCGCCATACCTTCCCTCTGAGAAAGAGCCTAAGACGTGGCTCGAATACTCTTGGTCTGGCGGTGTGGATGGAAGGAGTATTATAGATAGATTTCTAGGAGAACTCCCCAAATACATGAAACATGGAGGAAGGCTTCTAATGGTGCAGTCATCGCTCTCAAACATCGAAAAAACAATAAAAATCCTCAAGGAGAGCGGCTTTAAAGTTGAGATAATTAGAGAGGAAAGGATGTTCTTCGAAACTATCGCTCTGATAAGGGCTGTAAAAGTTAAAGAAAAGAAAAGACGTCAATCTTCTAAATTGTCTGATATAAGTATTTTTGATGGTTTATTGAAATTTTAATATGGTTATTTTTAATATACTTGTCAATGGGTTGTGCATAGCGTTGACCTCTAGAAGAAGATTGAGTGAGAGAGTGCTTAGGGCGGTCTCATCTAATGTAAGATTAAATATACTTAGGTTGCTGCTTGATCGAGGACCCCTCTCATACACGGAAATAATGAGCGCTTTAAAGATGAGCCCAACTAAAGATGCTGGTAGATTTGCATATCATCTTAAAGTTCTCTTAAATATGGATTTAGTGGAGCCGGATCCGGAAACTAAAAAATATGTTCTGACCGAGTTGGGTAAATCGGTTGTGGATTTTGTCTTACGTCTTGAAGAAAGCACCTCGAAAAAGAGGATGCTTGTGAGAACATCTCGTCTAGCGATAGAGTATTTTGATAGGAATAAGATTGTGGATTCGCTTGTTAGAGAGGCTAATGTTCCGCTGGACTTAGCCCAGAAGATAGCCCGTGAGACGGAGGAGAGACTATTAAAGCTAGATACAAAGTATTTGACAGCACCCCTGATAAGAGAGTTTGTTAATGCAATCCTAATAGAACGGGGCTTAGAGGAGTATCGCCATAAGCTGACTCGGCTAGGTCTACCAGTATATGATGTTACCCAGTTAATAAAGTCTATGAGTGCCTCTTCCTCTAATGTTGAAGCGATAATAACGGCTGCTGGAAAGCGTGTAATCGAAGAATATGTCCTTCTAAACATCCTCCCGAGAGACGTGGCCGACTCGCATCTAGCGGGCTCCATCAACCTAGATAACCTTGCATACTGGATTCTTAAGCTAAGTAGCTTTATGCATGATGTAAGAATCTTCTTTGAGAATGGTTTAACCTTCAAAGAGCAATCTTCTAATTACACAATAGTCCGGCCGCCTAAAAACTTCAGGGAGGCATTAAATCTAATACTAAATGTTCTGAGCATATCCTCTACAGAAGTATCGGATGAGCAGGGTATAGATTTCTTCAATATTTTTCTGGCACCCTTCATTAAAGGTTTGTTGAGGGAGGAGGTTAAAGAAGACCTTAAAAACTTTCTATTATCAGTCAATTTAACCGTGCCAACAGGCGTTTCTCTTGGCATAAGTTTAGAGGTTCCGAGTTTCCTGCTTGATACTAAATCTATCGGCCCAGAGGGAGAAGTGCTCGGCGTCTACGGAGATTTTGTTGAAGAGAGCCGCATCCTAGCCCTATCGTTAATTGAGGCTCTTAGTGAGGTATGCGAGATTAAACCCATCTTTAACCCAAGCTTAATAATTAAGGTTAATCCCGCAGCGCTAAGTTCTGGAGAAACAAGTGATCTTCTTTATGAAGCACACAAGCTTGCGGTGATGGGTCTCCCATATTTTGCAAATATCTTTTCTGACGAAATCGAAAGGTCTTCTTACCTAGCTGCCGGTCATATATTTATAGATGATTGGAAGAGGGATTGGGAGCTAGATATAATTAGAGTTGGGTGCGCTGGCAGTGTCACTATTAATTTGCCAAGAGCTTTTCATGAGGTTAAGGGGGATAGAAAAACCTTCTTTGAGAACCTTTATGATCTCCTAGAGAAGGCTCTCAGAGCTCTAGAGATAAAATACATGATGATAAAGCAGCGTACAAATGAAGGCTTACTTCCATTACTCTTGTATGGTGGGAGGAGAGATCCATATTGTAGGCTAGAAAACCTGCTCTTCCTCATAAGCTTCGTAGGTCTTGGCGAGGTTACACAAATGTTAGTGAAGAGCCAAATTCACGAAGGAAATGAACCATTAACATTTATTGAAGATGTCCTCTCATACACCATAAAGGCTCTTAGAGAATATTCTAGCGTGAAAGAGATGCGTTGCTCCCTCTCCCATACACCGAACATGGAAGCTTCTAGGAGAATGGCCGCCTTAGATATAGAGCGCTACGGCTTCTCCGAGATACACGTTAGCGGAAGCAAAGATAAACCATATTACAGCGACCTGAATAGCGCGCTAAATAATGCAAATGTCCCCTTAGAGAAGCGCCTAAGCATATATGATAGAATCCACAAATATCCCTCGGGAAGCAGCCTCTTTAAAATACCTATAGGCGAAGATAGCCCCGATGAGCTACTCTCAATAACAAAGAAAATAATTGGAAGATACAAGATACCTCTATACGCTTTTGATACAATTCTAACATACTGTAGCAACTGCCGAAAAACCTTCAATGGCCCAAGACAAAAATGCCCGCTATGCGGATCACCAAGATCACCAAGCAAGTTCATCAGGGAGGGCGCAAGATACACCGCAACAGCCTAATAGAAAATATTTATTTATGTGAAAAAGAGAAAAGATAAATCAGGGGTTGGTGAGCTGGCGGGCGGCTCTCGGGCCCACAAGGCCTGAGGAAACTCCGCCCACCACACAGCCCGCGACGCCGCAAGGCGTGGGGCGAGAGCCCCGGCTCCGGAACAGAAACGGAACGTCCATCAAGCCTGTGACGCTGAGGCGTGCTAAGTCGCCGAGTAGGCTTGGTGGAAACGGTGAAACGTCCGTCCCGCGGGGTGAAAGGGCAAGTAGGCGCCTATGAATGCTGTGTGAGGCGCGGGTAGCCCGTTTAGCTGAATGCCGCCTAGAACAGAAGGCGGGTTACGGCCAGCACACCAACCCCTAACAAAGCACACCTACTTTTTATCTAACTTCCGCTTTTCTGAAGAATATAGGCCCATCCTTCTTACAAACATATTTGAAGCCTACTTTAAGCAGACTTTGTTATCTTCGGCAATGTTTGCTTAATTCAGCCATTTCACTGAGGGGCCAATCCCAAGTCCAATGAAACTCAGTTATAAATCTAAAGTTATATCCTCTAACAACTCAAGATGATTAACAATATCGATGTATCTGCCTTCAATTACAATTTTTTGGTTTCCATCCCAGTAAGAGAGATTGATGCGCATGCCTGCTAAAATTTTATTTTGGGAGAGTAAAAGTCTCTTTATATCT
>JAGTQD010000085.1 GCA_018396405.1 Candidatus Bathyarchaeota archaeon | reverse complement strand
TAAGCTTTATATTACTGAAGTTAGGTAGCCATATATGGTGGTTATATGGGTAAGTATGTTACGGTTTCTGTGAAAGTCCCACGTGAGGTTAAAGAGAGACTTGAGAGACTTGGTATAAAACCATCCCAGCTTCTTAAAAATGCTATAATTGAGGAGTTGAGGAGGAGAGAGATAGAGGATTTAAGGAGGAGGATTGAGGAGGCTAAACCAATTCTAAACAAAATATCCATGGATTATGTTGTTAAGTCTATTAGGGAGGATAGAGTGGGCAGATGAGCCTAGCATTCGATTCCTCATCTATATTTGAAGCCATACTCAAGGATAAAATATTAGTTCTCACGGGAAATTATACTCTGGATCTAGCCAGATATGAGCTTGGGAATCTAGTGTGGAAGAGAGCTGTGCTCATGAAAGATTTGGAGAGAGACGAGTGTAGAAGGCTGATGGAAATTATAAAGGGGACATTGAACCTGATGGAAATACTTGACATAGGGTGTCATGAAGCCGATATAGCGGAGTTAGCTGAAAGCCTAAAACTAACATTTTATGACGCCTCATACGTCTTCCTAGCTAAGAGTAAAGGCGTGCCTCTTGTAACAGAGGATAGAGATATTAGAAGTAGGGTTGGAGACTACGTAAAGGTTCTCTCAATAAAAGACTTTTGATGTTTTACGACTTAATTCCTTACAGAATTTGGTTTTCATCATCTTTTTAAGCTTAAGCTCCATTTCTAACGTAATCCAGTCTCCCCTCACCATGTATAATTGGGGAAGAATGAGGAGATTTTTGAATGGGTAAAGCGAAATCCGCAATAAAATCTCAGGAGGGGCTTTAGGCTGGAATCATTCGATGAAATGATTTTTCAGCTAAAATTCATTTATATAAAAAATTGGGAAAAGAAAAATGGGGGACGTTGAGGATTTTATGGGTCTTGGTGTAATATTAGTTCGCTTATTGTTCCTAGCTTCTCTACGACGCTGACGGTTGGTTCATGCTTGGTGTAGTCTATTCTGAGGATTATTGCTGTTACGCAGTTTGGATAGCCCTGTAGCTCGTATATGCCCTTCTCATGGAACCACTTTGTTGCGTAGTATGTGTCTCTACCCCAGTCTCCCCAGATTAGGAATAGGACTGTTCCATTGAGGTCTTTGTATGTTGCGACCACAGCGTAGCCTGTTTTTTCGCTTGATGCGTATGTCTTCTGGCTCCAGCATGATAGGGCGATTATCTTGTTTGCCCATGCTGATGCTGCATATTCTGGTATGCCCCATAGGGCTGGTGTAAAGTCGTTTGCATAGTATGCTAGTAAGTTGGCTATTGGCCCGCCTACAGCTATTAGGTTGCTGCTTGCTACCGGCCACGTTGTGCACCAGTCGTCTCTTAGGGCTGCTCTACCAATTGCATCCTTGTAGTCAGCCCTGGTGGCTCCTGTTCCGAACTTGTTCATGACATATGGCATCTGCATGCGCACATCGGCGTCAAGCATGTCTGCTCCAGCCAAGCCTATATAGGCGCCAGCCCCTCCTTCACTTTCTATTATCTTGTCCTTGAAGGCTGCGGTAACCATGGCTGCTCCAACGCTGTCAACTGTGTGGGCGTCCCTGCCAACAATAACCCACTCGTAGCGTCCTGGAGTTGTAGAGTTTGACCAAAGTATCTTGATGGTGTGAGTTCCAGCTGGTATTGTCACATTAATATACCATACATTGTCGATATCAGTTGCATTATAATATGGTGCAGTAGTCCTCTCTGGTGATATTAGGACACCGTCTACTATGACACGTTCAGTTGCATTGCAGTAGTCATACCATGAAGTGCCGCTTGGACTACCTTTTCTTTCAATGTCAGCTTCCTTAGATATAATTGCGTTGGCTCCAACCCTATAGTCTATTCTAGTTGTGGCCGTAACGGTCCTAGTGTCTATTTTGACAAAGCGCATAGTATCCTTCTCAACAGCATCGTTCAAGTCCCATGGATTAAATACTTCGTTCAGTAGATACTTAACTTCCCTGTCAAGTATATTCTCACCTTCTGCTCTGTTTGCATCATCTGCGTCGTGGCGGTTAACCACACCCTTAACCTCAACACACCTATAATGCTTGGTCTTCCCGGGAGCCATTAGTATATCCCATTCAGCTATTAATAGTGGTGATCGGTATGGCTCACTCACCATGTCAGCTTCGCTGACATTATTCAACGGCCAGAATAAGTATTGAAGACGCTTTCTCCATGCGTCAACGGTGAAGTCTGATGCAGGTGGCCAAACAGCCGAGAAAGCAACATATTTGAGGTTGCTGGATATGAACTGAGCAACATCATACACATGATTCCAATCGGCAGCTTTTTTGTGCACTATTATATAGTGGACTTCGACAACATCATTCTTTGCCAATTTGGCTGGTGAAATAAGTGTTATACTGCCCGCATTATAATCGACCTCATAGTTTGTTCCTTCCTCTAGGAAATTGTTGTTAAGCCACACTTTGATAAAGCCCTTAACTATAGGCTTATCTGGTAGAGTGATTCTGGTCTCGCCGCCCCCAGCCACATATTTATAACTTATCTTCTTATATAATTCTTCGGCAACATGCCAATCAGAGCCATAGCATGTATAGCCCTCTCGCTCATAGTAGTGGGCATAGCTGAGGTAGTCTGGTGGAAGATCATATTGCTCACGGTTGCTGAACTCTATAGCAACATATGTGCCAGGCTCAAGATAATCGCTTGGCAAAGTCAGCTTAAGATCCTTAAAGAGTATAACATACTTCTTAACTTTCTCGAATATAATTTTTATGATAACATCTACGACGGGCCATGTCTCACTCGGATGGTCAATAATCTTATCGCCATCATAATCGAACCAGTCATATATGTGCGTAACAGTTTCAGCGACAAACAATCTGGGACCGTTATACAAGACCCTTATATTCTCTGTCTCAGCATAAGTGTTTGTCTGCCTACCGCCCTTAACAGTAGGGCTATTAGGCTTATCAACACCAACCTTCCAGTCTCCACCCCAAGCCTCCGTATCACTGAACATAGCGAAAGCCCAAATATGCCTATCCCTCGGAATCTCAATCTTTGTCGGAGCAGTATACTGTACATCAATATACCAGCCATTAATCCAAACCTCCATATGAATTGTATCCGGAGGGCAGAATGGATCAACACCATCATAGTCCAAGCCAATCCAATTCGCCTGCACGCTTGGATCAAGCACTTTTGGTATACCTATTAGCTCACCGTACTTCGAGAATCCAAGCGTTAAGTTCTTCTTCTCAAATGGATAGAGCACATAGTAGTCTGTGGCTAAAACGCCATTAACGATGCAATAATCCTCATATGGAAAAGCCTGCGCAGATACCTGAGTGAACAACATTGGAGCTAATAGTGATAACAGCATTATTGCCGTTGCAGATAGACCAACTAACATCTTCTTTATATCCATAAGCATCTTCCCTCACGCATACTTATTTTTTACATGCGTGCACGCATGCTTAAACGTGCACAATACATAATTTTAAGAGGATGAATTTAAAAGTTTTGAGAACAAAATGAATATACAAATTGTATATTAAAGATGCAATACATAAAACCTAAGAAAATTTAAAATCTAAAAGAGAAAACATAAACAGATTTTAATCCCTCCTCCCCAAAATGAACCCAAATTAATCCACAACCCTCCCGATTATAGGCTCAACACCCACTTCACCAGCCACCCTCCTTATATCCTCAACAGCATCCCTCCTCACCGACAACAATACTAAGATCTTCCTAGGCTCCCTAGAATATCTCGCCCTAACAATATCAGCCTTCCTCAAAAGCTTCCTCACTTCCTCAGCGGACTCAGCATAACCAGTAGCCTCACCAACAATTAAAGGCTCCTCAAGGAACAAATTTATCTCCTCACCATCAATAATACTCCTAACAAGCTCCGCACCACTAGGTATCTCACCAGACCTCCTCATATATTCTGAAAGAAACTTCCTAACAAACTCCTCAAAAGTTAAGCCCGCAAACCTACTCAGCTCACCAAACCCGCCTATCATAGCACTC
>JAGTQD010000084.1 GCA_018396405.1 Candidatus Bathyarchaeota archaeon | reverse complement strand
GGTTCCACCGACC
Source organism: Candidatus Bathyarchaeota archaeon (assembly GCA_018396405.1). Classification (GTDB taxonomy): domain Archaea; phylum Thermoproteota; class Bathyarchaeia; order Bathyarchaeales; family DTEX01; genus DTEX01. The sequence continues at coordinate 4,256 of JAGTQD010000084.1, read as the reverse complement.
AAGTGGTACACTCATAGCTTAGTTTACCAGACTAAGGAGCTGGCTGGTAAGATACTGGAAGATATTATTTCTCCCGGAGATTCTGTGGCTGTTAAGATCCATTTCGGTGAACGGTACACTCAATGCTTATAGAAAAAGGCTCATGCATGACCTTGAAAAATATTATGGAGCTACTAAAGCTCCGCTCTATTTAATGTGTAAGCAGGCTGTTATTCTTAAATATTCTGAAGCTGCTTTCTGAATTGGTATGTGGTGTAAAAGTTAAGTGGGTGATTAGGGGATTGAGGAAGTTCTCCTGTTTAATACTCATAATGCTTCTAATTTTACTATGCCACCCTAGAGATGCAATCTTCAAAGCTCAGACGGCATTTCAAATCTCTGATTTTAACGCTGTCAGAATTGTTCCGCTCACAATAAAAGTGGTGTTTGTAGGCCCATATTTTGACCCAGAAATCATTAATATAACAAGTCTTAGGAGGCTTCTTCCAGAAAAGAAGACTTGTAAGATCCTTATGGATGAAAATTTGACTGGTGTCGTTTACCATCTTTACTACGAGTTCTTTTTCACTACGCCTTCATTCAGAGCTAAATTTCTAAAATTCCTTACAAACATTGAGGAGAAGATTGAAATAGAGAATCCGTGGTTCTGGACTTTTGATGTGGGGGAAGAGTGGTTCGTATCGAAGCCAACTAAAATCATGGCGTCAATATATGATGCTAGAAAGGTTGAAGAATGGCTGATAGAGAACTCAAATGAGTTTAATGGTTTTCCTGAAAATGGATACACAATTATATTAGCGGACTTAAGAGATTTACCCTCAGCGACCTACAAAGAGCTCACAACATTTTTAAAGGCGAGAACATTTGGGCTCACACCGCCAAGCGTTAAGGCTCATTATTATAAAGTGAATTACACCGATCTTGATAGGGGCTATAAGCTGAGATATAGGGAGTTCGCCGTCGGATGGGGAGGATCGGCTAGACTCTGGTTTCTCGACTTAAGCGCTGGCCCGACCTTTGTCTCAATGTGGTATGATCTTCCAATTCAGGTTGTTATGGAGGATCAGCTCGTTAATCCTTTTACTGCCAACGGTGCTATGTGGCTGACAGAGCTTGTAGCCGATTACATATGGGAGTTCATTTATAATTTGGCGGCCCCAGACTTTGTTTATGATCCACCATGGAGCACGAGATTTACGATCAAAATATGCGTTATAGATTGTAGAAATGAGTCTGAAAGAGCAGCCATCCCAATAAAAGAAACAGTGAATCTCACGTTAATAGAAGAAGCCCTAAAGGATCTTTTACCGTTATCAGAAGTCAACGTGGAAGTTGTCTTCCTAAACGTTACCGACCTTCCGGAGCTCAACATGCTGATTCACAGGTATTCTGGGGTTCTCAGATCTTGGATACATAAATACCTCTTTGTATCTCCAATGAATTTCTCCTATGTTGATGCGCAGCCAATATATGGCTACATTAGGGATAACCTTAGCCTGCTTATACCCAATATTGTTAGAAACGAAAGCGAATATGTTATACCAGTTATAGCGTTCGCATTTAATGGAGACAAACATTTCATGTTCAAGTATAAATGGCTGGTTATGAGAGTCCACCCGGAGATAAGCACGATATGGGGATCATCTTTCAAAGAGTTTGCCCTAATAGGATTAAGTCATAAAGATCTTCTTTACGGGGAATATGTGGAGCCTAAGCAGGAGGGGAAAGGCTTCGGCTTTAGCCAAGCGATAATACATGAGGTGGGCCATATGCTCGGCTTAGCCCATCCACATACCTATGGCGATCTTGGAGATTTTGTATCTTCAGCTATGAGCTACTTTTCATACGAGTATAGGTTCAGCGCGTTTGATAAAGATGCTTTGGCTAGGATACATGTTGACAAACTCCTTATGAAGACCTATGAAGAGCTGTCTAAGGCTGAAGGGGAATTGCTTCTGAAGATTGACTTAGAGGAGGTTAACGCCATAGAGGATCTTTTGGACGAGGTTAAAGAGATGCTCGCTGAAGTAGATAAGGAATACTCTAAGATGAACTATGTAGAGGCCTGGAGGATGGCATTAAAAGTGTATAGAGTGGCGCATGAAGTATCTAAAAGAGTTAAGTCTCTCCCATCGATACCCAAAGATGTTCTGAGAGAGCTGGAAGAGAAGGAATCGAATATTAGACGCTTAAATGAGAGCTACTCAGAATTAAGGGTTGAATACGAAACCCTATTATCAGAATACGAGGCGGCTTCAAGCGAGCTAACCTTCTTTAAGAGCCTAGTAATAGTGTCATTAATGGCGGTAGCCATCCTCACAGCTGCGGCGGCATTCTTTGCGATTAGATTCCGCCGCCTGAAACGAAATCTAACGCGATGAGCATTAGGCTTAATTAGCGTCTAGATACTTAGTGGTTAGGTAACGCTTTATCGGTTCCTAAATTCAATAAAATTTAAAAAATCTCTATCCCATTATTTCGCATATTAAAGAGCGGATGGGGGAATGCTGTTGCCCGGTAAGGGCCGGATAGTTGTGTACGCTGGGATTCGAATCGGCGAGGTCGACCAAAACATTTATGGATTTAATATTGAACATATCCCCGGATTAATTTACGGCGCCATCTTTGATGAAGATAATCCTCTATCGGATAGTAGAGGTTTCCGCAGAGATGTCGTCGAAGCATGTAGAAGAATAAAAGTGCCAATACTGAGGTGGCCTGGCGGAAACTTCGCTTCGGGATATAATTGGCTGGATGGCGTTGGGCCCAGAGATGAGCGGCCAACGCTGTACGACCTCGCTTGGGGCGCTGAGGAGACTAATCGCTTTGGGACCGATGAGTTCATAGAGTTCTGTAGGTTGATTGGCGCAGAACCCTTCATAACCGTTAACACCGGCTCTGGAACCGCCCTGGAGGCTGCTAGATGGGTTGAGTATTGTAATCTCAAGGGCAGCACATACTACGCTAAGTTGAGGGAGAAGTATGGGCATCCAGAACCCTACAACGTTAAGTATTGGAGCTTAGGGAACGAAATGTGGGGAGACTTTCAGATAGGGAATCTACCCGCAGAAGAATACGCGTGGAAAGCAAGGGACTTCGCTAAACTAATGAGGAGGGTTGACCCCAACATAAACTTAACCGCTGTTGGCCACAGCTTGAGGGCGAGTCCAGAATGGAACCTTACAGTGTTAACCAACCTAGCTGACCTAGTGGACAATATTTCGGTGCATCAGTATTATTTTAGGTTGCTGACCGAGAACGAGGAGGAAAACTATTATCGGATTCTGGCATGCCCGCAATTAGCTGACGAAGGATTAAAGGTCGTGGAAAACACGATTAATGTTGCTCTAGCCATTTATAGAGCAAGAGGCCTAGGGGGAGATAGAGTCACTATACCGCGGCGTCCAGCTGAAAGAGAGATAGGGATATCCTTTGATGAATGGAATATTTCAGGTTGCCATACTCTTAAGGACGCCTTAGGTATATGTCGTCTCTTAAATGTCTTTCAGAGACACGCTAAATCCCTAAAAATAGCATGCATGTTCTCATTAATACATGATCACGAAAAGATTAGGGCGAGAAGGGGTAGAGAGTTCTTTCCCTCACCGTTAACAGCTTATAGAGATACGCTGGTTCTCGAAGCTGGATACCATGCGTTCGATTTATACGTTAATCACACGGGTAAAATAGCGCTCTTCACTAATGTTGAATCAGAAACCTATAGCCTGAATATTAAAGCCGAGAATGAGCATTGGGAGCCATATGTGTCCTTTAGCAACGTTCCCTATCTGGACGCAAGCGCAACGATGAGTGGGGATGGAAAGACCCTCTTCATCGCTGTAGTTAACGCGCACAGAGACATGGATGTCGAATGCCTGATCAGTCTCAGAGACTTTACTCCGGAGAGGAGGGGGCAAGTATTTGAGTTGAACGCTAAAGACATAAACGCATGCAACGACAGAGAAAATAAGAACAACGTAAAAGTTGAAGAAAAACCCGATATAGAAGTCAGCGAGAGCTTCACATATACTTTTCCAGCGCACTCTGCAACCATAATAAAAATATCTGCTTTACATTAGCGTGGCGGTATTTCTCAGCCCTCAGAGAAGAACTTTTAATGTGAGAGCCTTCCGCCGATCCCTACTCAAACTATAGCAATCAATTTATTTTGGAGACTTTTTCTTAAATATGTCTACGGTAGATGCAATTATGGTTGAAGCGGATTATTCTAGGGAGAATTTTGAGGAGCATAATGC
>JAGTQD010000083.1 GCA_018396405.1 Candidatus Bathyarchaeota archaeon | reverse complement strand
TTCGCTGAATCTCATAAAGAGAATTGAAAGAAAGAAAGGTTTGGCGCTTATTTACTGAATATGTCCGCTACTTTGAATCTCGAAAAGAGAATTTATAAGAGCTCATATTTAGGGGGACTTAGCCAGGTTATGGTGGGCCGGGCCGGACTTGAACCGGCGACCTTGCAGAACCCTTAAGGGTTTTCTGCGCTTCCCGGTTTTTCTCTGTCAGGCAGACGTCCTAACCATGCTAGACGACCGGCCCAATTCTTTCGCTTTATTCCAAAATTATTTGAAGATCTCTTTTATTATAAAGTTTTTGCCGTCTTTACTAAATCTGTAGGTGGGCGGACTTTAGCTTAAAGTGTTGAAAAATTGTATTGCGGCTAAGAGAATTTTAGGATGTTTGGCGAATAGCGCCAGGTTTATTGGAAATACTCTCGTAGAGGGGCAGCCAGAGCTTAAAGCAGAGTATATCGCGCTCCCTGTAGATAAATTAGCGGTTAAAGAATAGTATCCTTAAATTAATTTTTTGGTTTTAATTGAGAAGAAGATTGAATTAAAGGTCATTGTCGAATATACCTGCTTTTCCCTGAGGCCGACTGCTATTTCTATGAACTCTGGCAATATTTTGTAGACCAGCTCTGCGGAGGGTTTACCCCAGCGTATACCTGGACAGAATGGATCTATGTAGACGTAGAATTTTTGACCTAAATATTCAAATATTGCTTCGGAAGAATGGCCGTACTTCGGCCTACCAAGAATTTTAAATGGCCAGAGTTTACATGCTAATGGTTTAATATGCTGTAATCCACATAACCATTTTCCACCTGGACTTGGGTATAAGAAAACACATGAGCCGTCACTTTTTTTAGCTATATAAATCTTATTTAATCCAGCCCTTGTAACCCCTACACCATACCTTTTCGTTATATTCAACCACTCATTAAAAGTTAAAACTACTTCAAACTCCCTGCAGCATAGCCCGCATCCATTACACCGCCATAAGTTCACGTAGCTCCAAGGAACAAAGACCATCTATGTCTACCCGTTTTCTTCAAGTATCAAAAAGATAAAAAATCTCCCTAATAAACGTTAAAGGTAAACTTTTTGAGCTGCTTTTTATACTCTGCTTTACTATCTTCTATAGAGATATAAGGTATGTGTGGGGAAGCCAAGATACGAGTTCTCGCAAAAACGCTCAACCTTAACTGGCTTCCAGCCTATTATTTCATAATCATGCGAGACAATTCTCGCGCCCTTCTTAAGCTCATTCTCAAGTTTAGGTCTAATCTTTTCGTTTGCACTGGTAGTTAAATAGAGGTAAACGACGTCCGCCATGCTTATATCAACACTAAACATGTCGCCGTGAATTATTTTAACCCTATCCTGTAAACCCAGTTCCGCAACTTTCTTGAGGGCTTGTTTAACCAGATCCTCTCTGAGTTCTATACCAATAGCATATGCCCCAAATTCTTTAGCGGCGATTATTACCGGTCTGCCATCACCAGCGCCGAGATCGACAAATATCTCACCTGGTTTTAGTTCAGCCATCTGTAAAAGTCTGCGTATAACTGGTTCAGGGGAGGCGACAAATGGTGCTATAAACAATAAACCCACTCTCCCTTTTTCAATTTTCACTTAATTGCAAAAGGTATTATTTTTATCTTACGCTTGCCATTGCTTACCAAAATCTTCTTTTAAGAGCCTCCCGCTCAGCTTCAATTATTAATTCAAGGAATTTATCACTGATAGACTTCTCCTTAGCCAATATATTTTTCACATCATTTAAACTAAGTTTTTTCCCAGAGAGGGCTATGGCTGCAGCTTTACCATATTTTGTGATAAGCTCCGCTGTTTCGTTAGCTCTCTCCTTGAGATACTCCTCAGATTTTGTCAATTTTTCTCCTTTCTTCTCTATGAGCGGGAAAGCCTCTTCATAATCTGTCTCAAGTATTCCCAGTCTTGGCGAGCCACATTTTGGGCATAACGGTTTATCCGGCAGATCCTTTAGTGTTATCATCTCTATATAGTCCCAGCATTCTGTACATATGAAGGTTCTTGTTTCACTTAAGAGCCTAGCCTTAGCAGACTCTATTAATATCCTCCGCATCCTGTCGGGCGGTATAAGATCGGTTTTCATGCTTACACGTTCTATTCCGACACGGGCTATGGGTGTGAGCTCACCCCTAGTCTCGGCATAAATAATCTGTATTTCACCACGCTTTATCATGCCAAGAACGTTAACTAGGTTTTTTAGGTCGAGGTCTTTTGTAAAGACCTCCTTTAATGCCTCCTCATAGATCACTGTATCTTCAAAGCTCTTAACCAGGTTTCTTAGACTTATACTCTCAAAATCTACATCCTTTTGTATTGCGCCGAACCTCCTGGCAACATGTATTAAGCGCCTCTTAAATATGCCAGTTTTAACAACAGCCTTTGTGAGAACCTCTTTCACTTGCCTCTCATCATAATCCTTCAGCTCATAAATGATTTTGATTATCGATTTCGGCTCAATTTCCTCCATGGTTTGTATAAATACTCTATACGGATCGTACTGAACAATCACTGAGTAGCCAGTTATCTCCGAGAGCATATGGCCAAGAATCTGTGCAAGAGCCCTGTTTGTTAGGGAGCCAAAATTACAGTGTAATATTGTGAAGTCTTCCCATTCTTCTACAATTATGCGCCTATCCGTTGGGACGGGATAACCCAATTTCACATGTTCAACTGTCTCCGCTATTGCGTCAAGAATTGTTTTCTCATCTGCCGGGTACCTTTTAGAGAGCTCCGCAGCTATCTTATTTGGATCAAAGCCAGCTTTGATCTTCTCCTCCACAAATGCCCTTATTAAACCTACCTCCTGCGCTACTTCAAACGGAACAGGTATCTCTTCCCCAACCCAGCTCGGAATGGCGCCTGTTGGATCATCGACAGACCTCACATATATCCTATCGCCTTCGATACTTAATATCTTCCATGGGCTGCCACGTATAATGAATTTGACCCCTGGTTTACCGTACTCAGCGACAAAAGCCTCGTCTAGAAGGCCGATGGCTGTGTCGCTCTCCTTATCTATCACTAAATAGTGTTTTTCATCCGGAATCATGGAGAGGTTTTCAAAGAAGTACTCGAAGAGACTTTTTGAATTGCGTGGCTTAAGGACAACACCGTCATCAAAAGAAACCCAGGCGAGTCTTGGGAATCTATTATGCATGTACTCCAAAACCCTATTTATATCGTCAATAGATAGATCTTTGTATGGGTAGGCTCTCCTGTAGAGTTCATAAATCTCGTTTATCCTTATACGCTTCTTTTCAAGTAGGAGGGCAGATATCTGGTGGGCAAGTACATCTAATGGCTTCTCCGGTACGTCTACTGGCTCAAGATCTTCAGCATAAGCTCTCCTGCCTATAACCATTGCTTCTAAAGTGTCATCTGAATCCATCGTTATGATCACGCCGTTAGCCATATGACCAATTCTATGCCCACTTCTGCCAACCCGCTGTATCAACCTTGTAACCTGCCGTGGGCTCATATATTGTATAACGAGGTCTATTCTGCCAACATCTATACCAAGCTCCAGGCTGCTTGTGCAAACTAAACCCCGCAGTTCACCCTCCTTTAGTCCTCTCTCTGCTGCGATCCTGGATGGTTTGGCTAGGGAACCATGATGTATTGAGACAGGGAAGTTTACATCCCATATTTTAAACCTGCTTGCCAGAATCTCAGAAATAGTTCTCGTGTTCGTGAAAAGGAGTGTTGAATTATGCTTTTCTATCAGCTGGCGCATCACCCTAAGTCTCGCAGCAACCTCCGGATGCGTGAACAACATTGAGGCTAGTTCCTGATCTTGGGGCTCTGGCTTAGGGTAAAGAATCTGTATCCTCATCAATCTGGCAACCGGCACTTTAACGATCTCAACTGGCCTATTATTTCCAACTAGGAATTGGGCAACCTTCTCTGGGGTACCTATCGTGGCAGAGAGACCGATCACTTGAAAGTCTCCAGCTAAAGCTCTAAGTCTCTCGAGGGCTAATGCAAGCTGGCTTCCACGCTTGCTATCGGCCAATTCGTGAACCTCATCAACTATTACCCACCGTATTGACTGGAGGTGGCGGCGCATTACACGACCAGCTAATATTGACTGAAGAGTCTCAGGCGTCGTTATTAACACGTCTGGCGGGCTCCTCGCCTGTCTCGATCGTTCATTAGTATCTGTATCGCCATGCCTAACGGCCAACTTTATGTCTAAATTATTACACCACCATTCTAGGCGCTCAAGCATGTCGCGGTTTAAAGCC
>JAGTQD010000082.1 GCA_018396405.1 Candidatus Bathyarchaeota archaeon | reverse complement strand
GCCGAATGGGCATGTCTTTAAATGTAGAAAGTGCGGCTTCCAAGCAGATAGACACTTTATCGCCGCATGGAATATAGCCATGAAACTCCCAATGTGGGGTGCTTTACCGTTGCCCCCGAAAGCCACCGATGAATTTAAAGAGGTGGAACGGATAGTTATAAAAAGTTAACTATCCGACAACGGTATGCCTTTACTCTTAGCTAGAAAAATGTATGAGGCATCATAAAATGTTAGGTTTAAGCTTTCAGCTAACTCCGCCACCTCAGCTTCGTGGCACTCTATGTCAAGAACCTCCATTAGGTTTAATGTTCCTTTTATAATTTCCATCAGCTTTTTACACTCTTCTCTCTCCAAATCTTTCATAAGCGCTCTCCTCTTCCACACAAGATTTCCAAGCTCATATTTGGCTAGTTTCAGCGTATAATTTCCCGCAAGGATCGATACCTTATTCTCGATTATGGCCTGAAATATTGATGAAGAATCGAAGACAAGTTTCATCTGCCCATCCTATCCTCTCTAATAGATTTAGCAACATACTCCATAGATATCTTGTTTAGAATTGGCTTAGCCTCCTCAATCCTCCTCCTCAAATCCTCTATTTCTCTCCTCCTCAACTCCTCAACTATTGCATTTTTAAGAAGCTGGGATGGCTTTATACCGAGTCTCTCAAGTCTCTCCTTAACTTCACGTGGGATCTTAACGGAAACCGTTACATACTTACCCATATAACCACCATATATGGCTACCTAAACTTCAGTAATATAAATCTTACCTAAGTATCTACATGACCTACTTGACAGCATAGGGATGGCAAAGGTTAGAACATGAGGTCATAATCTAGAGACAGAATAAAAGTCCATCGCTGGCTTGTTAATCAGCCGCGAAACTACATTACTTGGGAGGAGTTTCTTCCGAAGAGAGCCAGAATGTATAAATTTAGCTACATTTGGGATTAATTATGATGGATCTTCTAATCGCTGGTGTGGGCGAATAAATTATTGAACAGTTTGCTCCAAGATGTCAACCTAATATCTAAGTCTTATGCTTATAGTTCAGGTTCAAGAATTAAGTTTTTACCGAAATATTTATATAATGTTTTCCATAAGTATGGATTGAGGAACTTATGGGTAAAGTTAAGAGTAGCATTTATATTGATGAGGATTTATGGAGGGCGCTTAAGAGACGGGCTGTGGAGATGGATCTGGAGATTAGCAGTCTGCTGGAAGAGTTAATTAAAGATAATCTTATGATCGGCATTGAGGAAGAATTGGTGGAGATGGGCTGCGGTCTGAGTGATGTAGAAATAGACTTTGAGCCCATAAAACCTGTAGAGGGGTTGGTTAGCATCTTGATAAGGGACCTCAGGGATGAGCGGGAAAATAGCCTATTTAGACACTAGCGCGATAGTGAAAAGGTATGTGGATGAACCTGGCAGCGATATTGTAAGGGACCTCTATAAGAAGTGTTATTTTGGAGAATTAAGGATTTCATTTAGCATATGGAATATAGGTGAAGTGCTGGGGGTAATTAATAGAGCGAGAGTGTTGGGGAGGATTCGCGAGGAGGATTATGTAGTTACCAAGAAAAGATTCTTGGCCGAGACGATAAGGCTTGTTAGGTTAGGTGTGTTGTTCATAGTTGGTATGCGGAGATCAATATTAAGGGAGTCATGGAGGCTAGTTGAGAGATACAATATATATCAGGCAGATGCTCTACAAGTGGCTTCGGCTAAAAGCGTCAAGGCAGAGCAATTCTTTGTGGCTGATAGAAATCTTCATGAAGTAGCCTTAAAAGAGGGATTAAACTCTGCCTACTTAGGATAACCTCATCACATGCATTAAGAGTGAGGAGGACTGTTAAACTAAATGGAGTTTTCATCCAATATTGGTTTTCCGGAGCCCTTTTATTTTATTATTGACTGGTCTACTGGCGCTGGTAGTTCTTATATTGTCTTTTTGCTTTACCAGAGTTCGGGCCTTTCGCTGTATCTCATTTTCTCAGGTGGGTCGCTTTGGAGTCTCCATGCGCCCCTATAGGCGTTTAATATAATTATTTCTAATTCTCCTATTACATAGTCGCTTAATAGTACTTCCCTCTCGAGGGGGGATATAACTATATCTACTATGAGCTCTCTTGGGGGCAAGTCTTCTCCGACTATCTGTAGGGTTGCAGCCTCCCTAATGACGTAGAATCTTGCTGGCCCCCCAGCGGTGTCATATGTGGATTCTATTGCGTTACTCGGCGGGGGCCATAAGCCTAGTCTCTCAGCCAATCTGACTGGCACAATGATCTCTGGTGAGGCGCCAGTGTATCCAGTATTTAGAAGCGCACTGGTCTCTATTGCGCTGCCGGCCCTTAACCCCTTTAGGCCTTTAATTTTTACTCTTACCCTTACTGGCAACTTCTGACTCCTCTAAAAGCTTTCTGAGGAGTTCTAGGCTGCATACCCTCCCAATACGCTTGTAGGCTATAAGCCTTATGCTGCCGATCCTAGGCAAGGGTGATCACAAAACTATAATCTGAGGCCGGGAATATAAAGGTTTAATTATGTGTAGAGCTGACTGCTTTTTTATACTAGTTTACAAAACACGCTTTGCTATATGGGATGAGGGGTGGCTTTGTAGCAATTTAGAATTGTTTTTATCTTTATTTTGAAGTTTGGGTTTTGCATTCTGTTGGCGCGCACGCTTGAATCATATTTGGGATTAATTTTTCTAGTGATAGTTAGCTAAGCTTTATTTGTGCTGCCAATCATAAATTTTTTAGTGGCATGTATGGCAAGCTATGAAGAGTATGAGTATCTTCTTGGAAGATCGAGACGCTTCTATGAGACTGCATCTATGCAGATTGATAAAGGCTTTTTTGATCTAGCCGCCTTCAGCCTTGAACAATCTCTCCAGCTATATCTTAAAGCCATGTTGCTAAAGCTTGGTTTAGAGTATCCAAGGACGCATAGCATAAGGAGGCTTATGGAGCTTTTATATGAGGTGAAAGAGCGTGAAGAGATTAAAGCTCTGCTCTCTACGTTTAGTGTTGAGATCGGTGCGCTTGAAGACGCATATATAACCTCGAGGTATATTGCCAGAGCATATTCTCCTGAGGAGATTATGCGGTTAAAGAGGGTTGTGGAGGAGCTAATGAATGTTATCGGAAAAATTGTTGGTCAGTGAGTCAAAGCGCCGGGCACATATATTCAACAACCTAGACAAATATCTAAGAATAATAGTGGATACTGTGAAAATGTTGGATAAGGATGCTGAGGTGTATCTCTTCGGAAGCGTCGCTGATGGAAGATATTTATTATCAAGTGATATAGATATATTATTAGTCACGGAGATGCCTCCGGGTAAAGTGATTGCGGAGCTTTGGAAAAGCGGGATTACAGATCCATTTGAAATCCATGTAATTACGAAAAACGCATATGAACTCTATAGGAGAAGAGCCAAGCTGATCAGGTTAACTTCGAGCCCTCAAGAGACTCAGCATTCTTAAACTAGGTCTTTTAATGAGGGGACTTTTGCATAAGCGCTTGTAAGATTTTAAAAGTCTCTTTGAGAGGATAAATCTTCACGCAATTCTTTTGGTTAATGGTTTAATAAATTAATGACTGGCTTAAGCTCACTATATCGCTGGTGGCCTTCAGAACCCATATGCTCTCCTTCTTGGCCCTTTCGATGAGGTCTGGGAGGGCTAGGCTCGCGTAAACTACTTTAATTATTTTTGGTCTAAGTTTCTCGGGATACTTCTCTCTTAGCAGCTCTATTTTCTGGTTTATCTCATCGATGATGCTTGAGGATGCTCTGACGGATGCCTCGCCTATGATACAGAGGTCGTTTAATATTCCATAAAGGTTTATCTCTAGTTCTGGCAGGGTTAGTGCGCTGACCTCAACTTCGTAGCCCATATCTTTAAGCCTATGTCTAACGACTATTCTGGCCTCATCCTCGATGTCCGCAGTAATCTTCTCTAGCGTGCGTTCAACCCTGGAGAGCCTGGTATCGATCTGTCTATACATCTTATTTAAGTCTTCCCTGAGTTTAGTTAGCTCCTCATCGTGGCGCCTGAAGCCTATAATCATGTCCTCCCTAAGCTTAGTGATCTCTTGGGCATGTCTCTCTAAGACCTCTTTGTGATGCCTGAACTCGGAAATTATATCTTCTCTAAGCTTATTCTGTTCCTCCCTCAGCATTTTAATTTCATTCCATATCTTTGTTTGCTCCTCCCTAAGTCTAACTTGCTCCTCTCTTAATGCTTTAATCTCCTCCCAGATTTTTATAATGCTCTCCCACATTTTAGCTTGTTCCTCCCTAAGCTTGACTATCTCATTCCATGTCTTAGCTTGCTCCTCAGTCAATCTTGTCTGCTCTCTTCTGAGCTTTATCTGTTCTTCAGCCAGGGTGTCAAGTCTCTTTAGTATCTCAGATAGCCCTAGGTAGCCAGCTACAGCGTAGCGGAACTCAAGATCCTTATCTAATAATTCTAGGAACTCCCTCTTCAGCGTCTCCAATTCTAATCCACCAAAGCAATTTAATGGATAATAAAATATTTAAGGATGGAGATCCCTTTTGCGTGCTTGTTTCTTTTCTATATCCTTTCTGATGACTTTTTCCTTTAAAGGTATTCGGGTTCTTCCACTCAAACTTGCTGGAGACTTTGTTGTTGGGTCTACTGGCGCTGGCAGTTCCTGTATTCATCTATTAATCTCTTTATCGCTATCCTTATGAATTGTTCTCCTCTCTTGAAGCCTAGGATCCTCATAAGCTGATTAATTTCTCAGCCATCTCCCTTGAAATCTCTGTAGATATTTTTGTGGTCTCTATTCCTCTTTACGCTCGCTAGAAAGTATTTTTTATCCGTTAATTTTGCTTATGAGTTCGAAATATGTGTGGTTTAGCCCGTGTTTTGCTGGATTTTATCTGGGTTTTCATTATTCTTTTTACTGATGGAGGGGATTTTTAGGTCATCTCTTAAGACAACTCCATACTCTATTGCTTCTAGAGCCATCATTTCC
>JAGTQD010000081.1 GCA_018396405.1 Candidatus Bathyarchaeota archaeon | reverse complement strand
AAGATGAGTTTATGACCTCTATTGCATCTAAGCCGAAAGATAAAATTCTAGGGCTAAGCTTTATTCCATCTTTAAAAAATGCTCGTGGGTGGGCTGCTATAGCTATACCTCCACTCTCATGAATTCTCTCAACAGTTTCCTCCACACTTAGCCCCTTTGGAATCGGCTCAGTAATATTTAAACCTATTATATGACCCCCTCTAGTAGAAACCTCTATCCCCGGTATTATTATTGGCCGATTCTCCGCCTCAAACCCCGAGATCATTTTACATGCCTCTAAAGACCCCTCTATAGTGTTGTGGTCAGTTATAGCAACGCCGTCTAATTCCTTTCTCCTAATTTCCGCAAAAAGATCCCTTAGAGATATATTGCTATCTTCAGAGTAACATGTGTGGACATGTAAGTCGATTTTAACTGGCAATCTAAATCACTATCTTACTCTACTTCCAGGTCTTACTGGTTCACTTGGTTCCAGAAGGACTATTTTGCCCTCGTCCTCGGCGGCAAGTATCATAACCTCAGACTCTATTCCAAACACCTGCCTAGGCCTTAAGTTAACTACAACGGCAACGTATCTCCCTTTTAGATCCTCTGGCCTATAATGTTTTGCTATCCCAGCCACAGCGGTTTTAAGACTATCGCCAACATCAATCAGTAGCTTTAGCAGGTTTTGCGCTCCCGGAACCGCTTCTGCCTCAACTATCCTTCCGACACGAATATCTACTTTCGAAAAGTCCTCATAGGATATTTTCTCCGTCCTTTCCCTAATCTTCTCAAGCATACTTTGTAAATCCTCCTCGGAAAATCTCACTTTGGTGAACAACGGCTCAGCTTTTTTAATCTTATGGCCTGGTGGAAGCGGCTTATAAGCGTCGTCCCAAGAAAACTTTTCTGAGAGGCTCAGTATTTCACGGAGCTTGCGTATAGTTATCGGTATAAACGGCTCTAATATTACTGATAGAGCCTTAACTATCTGAGCTGAAACATATAGCGTGTTTGCGGCTACTTGCGGATTTAATTTTATTGTTTCCCAGGGCTTCCTTTCATTTAAGTATTTATTTCCAATTCGGCTCAATTCAATGGCTTCCCGAAGGGCTGCCTGGAGCTGACAATTCTCGAGCAATTCATCAACAGCCTTAACCTTCTCTATAATCGTGCTCAGCATATTCTTGTCTAAGCTATCTAGGTCCATTGGATCTGGAATGGCGCTGTCGAAATATGTGTTTATGAATTTAAGAGTCCTATGTATAAAGTTTCCGAGGGTATCATTTAGGTCAGCGTTCACCTTCTCAATAAATACCTTCCATGTGAAATCAGAATCTTTTGTCTCCGGCCTTATCGCTATTAGCGTATACCTCCAGTAATCTACTGGAAACATCTCGAGGGCCTCATCTATCCATATGCCCACTCTTCTACTTTTTGAAGACTTCTGGCCGGCAAAAATAAGCCACTCATTAGTGCAGACGTTCCATGGCAGGTTATAGTCTTCATGTGTAGCCATCAAGAGAGCTGGTAAAATCAGCGTGTGGAATGGTATATTATCCTTACCTATAAAATAGAGAATCCTTGCATTTTTATCAAACCAATACTCCCGCCACCTATCTCCATCACCATGCTTCTTAAAGTATTCTATTGTCGCTGAGACATAACCTAAAACTGCATCAAACCAGACATATATTGTTTTATTCTCAGCGCCAGCGAAGGGTGCAGGTATGCCCCACTTATTATCCCTAGTTATCGGCCTGGGTCTCAAACCCTCTTTAAGAAGATTTAGGCTGAAGTTCCTCGCGTTCTCAGGAAGTCTTTTATTCCCCTCTATATATGCTAAAAGCTTATCCGCGAACTTTGGCATATCAAAATACCAGTGCTTAGCAATCTTTACCGTTGGTTTTTCCCCGCATACAGTGCATTTCGGCTCAATCAGCTTAATTGGCTCTAGCAGGCGCCCACATTGTTCACATTGATCCCCACGCGCCCGCTCATACCCACAATATGGGCATTTTCCCTCAATAAACCTATCTGGTAAAAAGCGCTGGCACCTCTCGCAGTAAGGCAGCTCATCCTCCTTAACAAATATGTAGCCGTTCTTCTCTAAACTGAGCATAACATTCCGGACAAATTCCTTATGAACTTCACTCTCAGTTCTAGTATAGTTATCGAATGATATAGCCCATTTCTTGAACAGGAGTGAGACAATTTCGTGATTTCTATCAGTTAACTCCTTTGGCGATATGTTCTGCCTTATCGCTTCAACCTCTATTGGAGTGCCATGCTCATCCGAGCCGCTCACAAAGAGAGTCTCCTCTCCCTTAAGCCTATAATAGCGGGCGATAACATCTGCTGAGAGAATGGGCAGAAGATTTCCTAGGTGAGGTATATGATTAATATATGGCCATGCCGCAGTAACTAAAACCTTGCCGAGCTCAATGCACCCCCATAGCAAAATAATTCCGAGATCCAATACTTAAATAAAACGCTTAAAATGTTATCCTAAACTCATTGTTTCCTCTCTATTCTTTTTCTATTCTTTTAACATCAGTCTTAGTACCTACATAGACCGTATGCGCCATCCCCAAAAATAGGCCGGTTTCTACAACCCCCGGAATCATCTTAAGCTTTCTATTTAATTCGTATGGATCCTCAATAACCTCGAAGTCTACATCTAATATAAAGTTTCCATTATCGGTTATGTATGGTGCGCCCCCTTTCGTTACACGCAAAAATGGTTTTCCACCAATTTTTCTTATTTCCCTAGCCGACAAGGGCTCCGCAAAGGGAAGTACTTCAACTGGCACGGGCTGACCTCTGCCGAGCTTATCGGTCAGCTTTCTCTCGTCTACAATTATTATCAACCGCTTAGATGCGGCTGCTATTATCTTTTCCCTCGTTAGGGCTCCACCCATACCTTTTATTAAATTTAAGTTTAAATCTATTTGATCGGCACCATCTATCGTTAAATCTATTTCTGGATGCTCATACAGGGTTGTCACAGGTATACCAGACTCAACTGCCAGCAAGAACGATTGATATGAGGTTGGTATTCCTAGGACGTGCAGATTCTCCTCCCTAACCATGCGCCCAATCTCTTTTATAGCATATGCCACAGTGGAGCCGGAGCCGAGACCTATAATGAAGCCATCCTTAACATTCTTAACAGCCTCTAGAGCAGCTCTCCTCTTAGCATCCTCAATCCACTCTAAACTCATGTCACTCCTCAACCTCTATTTGATTTAGCCTGCTAAGAACCTTTTCTATCTCAGCCACTATTTTTTCAATGCTCCTATCAGCCTCCCCCCTCTCGATAGGCTCAACCGTTTTTTCTTCAGCCTCACCCTTGACTTCGCTTCCCTCAACGGCTTTAGGCTTAACGGTCTCCCTCCGCCTCCTCTGTGCAGGTGGCGCGGGCTCTCTCTCAGCCTGCTCCTGCCGTGCAGATGTCTGCTCGCCTACTCCCTCTATCTTAGTTTCCTCTTTTACGGGCTTAACAGCATGCTCAATGGTCTTTAGACCAGCCATCAACTTTAACTCTTCAATCCTCCTGTTGATCATATCAAGTCTCTCAGAGAACGTTTTAATGAATTCTTCCCGCATTCTCTCCAGCTCATTGAGTGCTATAATCGATTCTCCGCGGGTCATCTCCTCCCTAACCCTCTCTAAATCCTCCCTATACTTTTTAGCCAGCGCCTCCCTCTCCTCAGGGGTTATCTTCCCCTCAGCTTGGGCCTCGTAAAGTCTTCTGAGGGCGTAGCTTAAGATTTCCCTCTCAACATCGAGCACTCGCAACCTACCTTTAACTTCTCCAATAACATTCTCTGGAACAGACCTTCCGCTGGATAAAATTTTCTCCGTCGCTATAGTGTTCTTCACGCCGCCCTCTAGCCCTCTCCTTCTCTCGCGTTCAATCAAGAGTAGCGTTATTAATGCTACCATGGTGACGCCAAATATAATAGTTAGATAAAACCATATTTCTTCAGGCAACACTTCAGCCCCTTATCCCACAATATTTTTCAGCATAATTAACAAGATATAATTTTCCATGATCTATGAGTCCAGTATATCGCCGCTTAACTTCTTATTAGAGTTATCCTGTAGTGACATGGAATGAGTATAGACAACTGGCGCATATGTGGTCTTTTGTCTAATCAGCTTTAATATCTTTGGTCTCATTATATCAAGAAAAGCTCTCATCCGCAATTTTCATATCTATAAGCTTTAAAGTTTAGTAGGATAGCCATCCACGTCTAATCTTGTGCCCATACCTGCCGGTGAGTGGAACGAACGCTACTCCCCCAAGATCCTCCTTAATTATCCTATCATCCTTCAGTTTTCTAACGCGTATTAACGTCTGATAGAAACCAATTTCCCCAACTGGTATAACCATTACTCCTCCAGGCTTAAGCTGCTCCTTCAATGGTTCGGGTATGTCTGGGGCCGCCGCAGTTACAAGTATCCTATCGTATGGCGCCTCCTCAGGATAACCCATGGAGCCGTCACCGCAAATGACAGTAACCCTATCATTATAACCAGCTCTCTCAATATTCCTTCTAGCGAACTCTGCCAGCTCCGGTATAATCTCTACAGTATATACATGCCCCCACACCTCCCTTGGGGCATCACTAGGCGCAATTATCTCAGCTATGGTTGCGGCGTGCCAGCCAGATCCAGAGCCAACCTCGAGAACCTTATGCCCAACATCCAGCTCAAGAGCCTCATTCATTATAGATACCATGTCTCGCCGGGCTAATCAAGTCGATTAGCCCTGTGGCGCGGAAACAGTTTGCCCATAACCTATCGGGAGCGGCGTATCAACCGCAGCATAAGGCTTCTGATCCTCTGGAAGAAACAGGCTCCGAGGCACAAGCCTCAAAGCCCTAATAACCCTCGGAGACCTAAGTATACCTAACGCAACCAGGTTCTCAATAAGCTTTTCCCACTCACCCTCAGACAATACTAAACCCCCAATCAATACAAATCAAGCACATAAACTTAAAACATTAACGTTAGCTGCCAGAAAAACCTTATAGGAGGGCCAAAAAATAATATACTCTGATACAAATGCGGCCGTCGTCTAGCCTGGTCTAGGACATCGGCCCCCCGCGCCGACAACCCGGGTTCAAATCCCGGCGGCCGCACCAATACCCCTAGTTCTGGTGCGGTTAACATAAGCCCAACTTTTAAATCTTCAGCTACAGAGTTTAATGTAACTGCGGATATACATTATTATGCTAGTA
>JAGTQD010000080.1 GCA_018396405.1 Candidatus Bathyarchaeota archaeon | reverse complement strand
TGTTTAAAGCGTTAAAAGTTTATTTTCCTTAACCTCCTTTCATGCAATCAGCTGTTTTTTAGAATCTTAATAATAGTCACGGCATTTATGCATCATTGATTGAATATCATATTCTTATTTTCTGTCTTCTTTTAGGGATTCGTTTATTGCCTGTAGCACTAATAGTACTCCTTTGAGCAGTAGTGTTCTTAGTTCAGTCCAATCCTTATGCCATAGCCTATCGCTGTATAGTTCTAGTGCTGAGTCAACTGATGCTTCAACGGCCTTTCCGAGAAAGTCCTTGTTCGATTTAAGCCACTCAACCTCATCTATGACGGATTTAATAGCTTCTTTTGGATCGTGTTTCATGAGGGATGCGAATTTTTTAACTTCACTTAATATTCCCTCAATAATGTGTTCCGAGACTTCTGGAAGGAGTTCAAACTTCTCCTCTATACCATGCATTTAGGACCCCCGCTATAGCATCTCTATCGCTTCAGGGCTTAAAACTATGTAATGTTCATAGTGGTAATCGTCAAATGAGCCAATAATAAGCGCTTCACCCCTAACTAGCTTACCTATTGTCCTCTCAAAGGCATACTCCCCATACTTCTTGTCCATATCCTTTTTAAAGGAACTCATTTCTGAGACTCCTATAAAGGCCGATTTTTTAGCCCTCAACCACTCCACGATTTCCCTAGCGAGAGGATCAGAAATTATTGGTGCTAGCGTGGTATAGACGTCTATTTTAGGCATGTTGTACTCCTCAGGACAGCTGCATATTTCGACTAATGTTGTCCCAGACCAGTATTCCGGCGCTTCCCAGGCTAGATGCGAGAACCTCCTACTCTCATACCAGTATTGATTTATCCCAAGCTTAGCTGCAACCGCCTTGATTTCGTCCTCAGCGACATTGAAGGCCCATCTCAACGCCCATAGGAGATCCCTTGGATCATATGCTCCGCGAAGATAACCATACAAATAATGCTTAGCTATAATCCTAGCGATATCCTTGCTTGGATTCGACATCCTCCTAACACTCTCCTTTATCCAGTACTTAAAATCTGGGGAGCAGAATTTAGCGATATAATATTTTGCCGCCTCATATAACCCCTCCACCTTAACGTTTGAGATTCCCGCGTCTAATAGGTCGCTTATGGTTTTGGCAAGCACTTTATTCCCATTGATGCCATATCGAGCTCCTATATTGCTCACGATATATTTATTCGAAATTAGAATCTGAGAGAGTTGATATATCGCATCAAGAGATGCGAGGACCTCAACCTCTCCAGTAGACCTATAGAGGGAAATCTTATTTACAATAATCTCCCTCAACCCTCTAACACTATTAGGCTCAACTTGAGAAACCGACATCTAACCTAAAACCTCCAATAATTAGCTTCGCGTACATAAAACTTTAATTCTTAATGCAGGCTGTCGAAAAACTCTACTTACCTTATAAACTAAAATTAAAGCTTAAAAACTTGTTAATCAACAATTTTGTTATAGGCGATTTTTAGTATGGTTAAGGAAGATGAGATTCTGGGCTTAGTGACACGGTATTTGAATGAAAGGAGATTTGATTGTATTGAAGCACTATATATGTGGTCTCAGGGAGCCCCAGCGTCAGATATAGCTAATGCGCTAAGGGTTAGGTATGGTAGCGGTGGAGCTTACAGCACAGTTATAAATGACTTGTCAGGGCTTAGAGTAGACTCATATATTCGTGAAACTGAAGATACCCAGGTAAGTCTTGACCAATTGATTCGAGATATATTCCGCGATAGATGCGTTCCCATCTTTCTAGAGCGATTAAAGGAAAGTTTAAAAAACCTTTCAATTAGAGCTAGAAGGATTT
This sequence comes from Candidatus Bathyarchaeota archaeon, assembly GCA_018396405.1. Classification (GTDB taxonomy): domain Archaea; phylum Thermoproteota; class Bathyarchaeia; order Bathyarchaeales; family DTEX01; genus DTEX01. The sequence continues at coordinate 3,544 of JAGTQD010000080.1, read as the reverse complement.
TATTCATTCTATTAAGGGGTGGGCTGTTGAAATATGGGTCAGAGACGCCCATTGATCAATTATGGCTCACATATAAGGTGATATTCAATGAGGAGTTATCCGATTTTGAGAAGGAGAACGTAATTAGAGAGCTGCTTAAGTGTGGTCTCATAGAGTATGTGAAGAGCTACAACTACAAAATGGTATTTCCAAGTTACATAGATGTAATATCTCCTGAAATAAGCAAAATTATTAGATTGCCAAGGATTGAGGTTATTGAGCTGAAGGAGGGAAACGAATGAATGAATCAAGCTATTATGACACCATAATTAAATACTGGGATGAAGAAGCCTGGAAGAAATATTTCATTGAAGATTTAGGCAATTTATATAAATCTTGTAACGAAATCATGGCGATCAGAAATTATTTCAAGGATAAGGTAGATAAACGACAATTATTGGAGATTTTGAGCGACGAATCGTTATTTAAAGTTCTGCTTGGAGGGCTTAGGGAAGATGGGACATTTAGTGAAGAGGGGTTAGCAGTATTTTGCAACAAATTCTTTGGGACGGGGATTGATAAGCAAGGCGAGTTTATCGGGAGACTAAAAGTTGGGCTGTCATTACAAGAAGCCTCTAAGGACCTCAAAGGTACTTGTACACAGACACCTTTCATCGAGCAAGTTAGCAAGCTAGTTAAAAGCCTAGGCAATCTATTCTATCAGCTTGAGATCAAAGGTTTTGTAAAGATAAGTATTCCAAGTCTTAGTATAGAGACTATGAAGGATCCAAAGGAGGTTTACGAGAAGGTCAGAGAATTCATTCAGGCATGCCTATCAATATCTCCAAACTATAATCCATACACCTTCTTCATACTATCACTATACAGGATAACGAGAAAGTACATGGAGCTTGCGTATCCACGGCTAAAGGATGAGAAAGTCTTCAACTTTATAAAGGAGTTCTTGGGCCTATCCGAGATAATAGTTCCACAGATACCTAACGAGGAGAAAATGCGTGACTATACGGTGTGGGGTTTTAAGGAGGGGTCAATCGGCTACGAGGTTGCCGTAAATTTGGTTAATATCGTCTGGGATATCGTCGATTTAGACTTTATACAGAAGTATTTTAGGATACCGAGCGAAAGAAGGTTATATTTGGATAGAGCAATTGAAGAATTAGAGAAGGTAGCGTCTCACGGTAAAGATTGGAGCGACATAATAGATGGTTTACGCGCATACAATTCTGTATATAGGCTGGGAATATTAGGATTAGAATTCCTTCCTTCTCAATATCACAGATTTGCTCAGGAAGGATTGTGTGTTTTAAATGGTATCTACTTGGGAAAAATGATTTTTGCAAAGTTTATGGATTACATCTCGCCTCAACTATTCCTTAACGTCGGTTTTATAGATAAGATAGGCTCTAATGTAAGGTGGCAGGCGATTATTTATGAGTAGCGCGCTCATTAAGGAAGAAAAAAGGAAGGAAGGAGAAAGAAAAGAGATAGTTGAGGAGAAGAGAGAGGAACGTAAGGTTGCAAAGGAAAGAATTGTTGAAGAAATAAAGGCAGAAGTTGTGAATTTGCCGAAATTGAGGATGGCACCCATACCTAAGCCTACATTGGTCAAGGTAACTGATGAGATAAGTCTACCATCTACGCATAAAATATTCAGTAGGATACCATCTTTTTCATTCAGTCAACCTTCAATACCGAGCTTAATGAAGTCAATCGATTTAGAGACCGAGGTTCCACAGAGGGTCACGCTCAACACAGGTATTCCTCCTATAAAATTTTTGCCTAGCGTTAAGGTGCCCTCCATAATACTTAATGATGCGATAAGCGTTCCTAGGGTCTTTTCAGCTCAATCTTTAGCTGTTCCGCAAATAACATTTACGCATCCAATATCTGTAACTAAGCTTGAAATCCATGATGAATGCGGATTTACGCCCTTAATTGAGAGTAAAACAGTTCAAAGACCGCTGATTGAAGAGAAAGAGGGAGAGATTACCGAGGTAATCAAAGAAGATCTATTTGAGTTATTGTTTGAGTGGGACAGCGCAGAGAAAAAGAGGTTTTACGGGGCACTCTCATCTCCCAATACCATGTGTGTAATTTTTGAGAAGAATTTTCCAGGCGAGCTGGCAATAATAAGGATCCTCACCACAGAGTTTAAACGGGCCTATGGAGAGATAGAGGCAGAGCATGATGCATCAGAAAAGCTATCAGACAAGAGCATACACGTCCTCACACTAGATCTCGATAAGATGAAAGAAGAAATTAAACAAGGGACGATCGCTAAATCGCTAAATGATTTGATGAGCGAGATGGGTATAGACGCTGAAGCTGTAAAACTGATCATAGTCCGTTCCTCAGGTAAAACAAATGAAAATATTAGCCTTACTAATCTTATGTATAGTATAATGGTAGAAAGGGGGATCCCGACATTTGTTCTTAGGCCAAAATATAATGAGAGCATACCTAAAGATGTTCGCGAGAAGATAGTTCGTGCATACGCATGGTTACTCTCTATAGACCAGAGTGAAAATGATGTAAAGAAGGCGGTGATGCTCACGAATCCAGATAATGTCCTTGGCTATTTGGGTATACGAAAAAGAAATTTTGTTAAAGAACTTTCACGTGATGAAGATGTGATCCACGTTTATGAGTGGGAGGGGGAAAGCGAGGAACATTATAAGTTAAAGTTATTAGCCTATAAGACTCTCAAAATGAAGGGATATAAAGATGAAGAGATTCGCGTCGAGAAGATGATAGAAGGTTTCCCCATAGTTCACGAAAACATGGATATTTATTATCGAAATGGAAGAGGAGAGCTGGTGATGCCCTCAAAGCCTATACCAGACCTCTATGTAGATAAGAAGATTTGGGTTGAAATCGAAACGTTGAGGGGGATTAAGGATCCCATACGGGAACTAATTGCCAAATTCAGGAGAAGAATACGCTTTATAGCCGATTATGAGGAATTATGGATTGTCATCCCAAGCTTCGAAATAGCCATGCATTACGATGACCTCTATCTGCTACCGGAAAGGTTGCTTAGCATGATTATGGAAGAAACTAAAGGGAGAACTGAGATTAGAATTAGAATCTCTTTATGGTATCCCGATTTAGTTAATAGAAGGATCCGCAAACTTATAGAAAAGTTGCCGAAGCTATATTCTTAGGAGAGGTTGTAAGGGCTTTTACGCAGACTTTGAATGCGCTCCCATAAATCGGCAAATGATGCTGTTGAGTTGTTCTTGGCTTACTATTGGATGAGTTGCTCCTTGAAGAGGACATTGTTTTTCCATCTGGTAAGGATGAAGACGAGCACCGCTATTGAGCTGCCTAATTTTCTCAATCACATGCTGCAGCGCCAAGATGTCTGCTTTATTCGCATCTGCAAGCTCCTCACGAGCCTCCGCATTGTTCCGCTCACCCAGGATTCTGTTGCATAATATTAGCTTATACAGCCCATCTATCCCGTAAAATGAGCGTTTCCAGAAGGCGGAGTAGAAGCAGCCGTAATCTCAGGATAACTCTAAAGCATTAGTTAGAAGTTGAC
>JAGTQD010000008.1 GCA_018396405.1 Candidatus Bathyarchaeota archaeon | reverse complement strand
CGAAATTAGCAATCCTATATACATATTCTTCTGAAACTTGTTTTTGATCAAGATTAACCGTCAAATAAACCCTGTAATAATCCTCTTTTGGTTCTTTACTGCACGTTATCTCATTATTTAACTCAATTTTTTCAATGTTATTCACGTACCTAAATTTTATCCTTTTTATAGTTCTACCACCAGGCGTTTGTAGTTCCGGCTCTTCTACAATATCAGTAAATTTTTCGTAAACTCCCATACTTAACTCTCTGAGATAATTTATTAGTGAATTTATAAATATTAAGAAGATAGATTCATTAACTTTTACTGGCATTGTAATTCTTCTCTCTTGGCGAACCTGGAAAATCTCTCTCTTTCTCGCTTCTCTATCTTCCTCTGAAATCTTAGCCCTCCTTATCTTAGAGGGTGTGTAAAGCTTGACTGCTCTTAAGGCTGGCTGAAGAGCTGAGGCTACAGAAACCAATACTGCTATTCCAAAACATATAAAGCTCCACCACCACTCGATCTTTTCCTTAACTTCAAGGCCACTACCAAATAATAGCATAATCCTATAGAAGCCTATACCAAAAAGATAACCCAGTCCGCCACCAACCATACCCAAAATCGTAGCTTCAGCTATAAAGAGTAGTGCTATATGCGTTGGGTTAGAGCCTAAAATAACTAATGTTTTCATTTCTTTACTGCGCTCATAAACTGCATTTAACATTAATGCACCAACATTTAAAATCACCATTACGACTGGTATTGTTATTTCCAATGCGCCCTTAACTTCATAAAGGAAGCCTATAAAGTACCGATCTACATGCCCACCTTCCGATATATACACTTCCTTTCCATAGCTCTTAACTATGACATCAATTACAGCATTTACACTAGATCCAGATGCACGTTTTGCCGCAATCCTAGAAAGACAATTGAATGTTCCAGGATCACTAGGTTCCCTTTGATTTATTTTGTTTATTTCAGCCTGAAGTTTTAAAGCAGAGTTAAACGACATTATTATGATCTCATCTGGGCTGCATACAACGAAGGATTGAACTTCGTCCACAATAGATATCTTTTTAGGTGCGTAAGGTTGCCCATCAATTTCGGTCAGTTGTCGGAAAAGCGAGTCGTCAAAGATTCCTCTTATAATACATGTTCTGGAGAAACCCTCAGTTGAAAGTGTTACACTATCTTCTGGTTTAACATTGAGTTTTCTGGCCGCCGAATCGCTTATTAATATCTCCCAATCTTTTTCGCTCAAGTAGCTGCCACTAATTATTATTTCGTTAAGTCTCGTAAAACGCTCTTCCTCTTCAGGTATTATTCCAATTAATCCATAGATTGGAAGATCTGATGTTTTTGAAAAAATTCTTAAAATAGGTTTTTCATTAGGATAGGTCTCTATTTTAGGGGCGATATTTTGGAATAGTGGGTCATTTCTTAGAGTTTCATAGTATCCTATGCTCATAGGATTAAACAGACGATACGTATTTTGTCCTAACGTGAATGTTACGTTTCCGAAAGATTTCAGAAGGATACCCTCTGAACTCGGCGTATAGTTTAGTCTCTCAGATACTATCCCAAATACACCACCAAATGAAGTAAAGGATGTAAAAGCTAGAACTAGTAAAGTAACCGAGCATATTGTCAGTAATCCGCGAAGTTTTCTAGCTTTTATTTCCCTTTTCCCCAGGGACAGCATCGTCTCAATAATATCTCTGAATGATGTTAGTCCCTCAATACCTAACCTTGAACGAAAAGAGAAAAGAGAAAATAAGCCCAGTGTAGTTATGAAAGATATAGCTGATGATGCTAAGAATATATTTCTGTTTCCTAAAGTCGGATCCAAAATAACTCTTGTTCCAGGATATAGGTAAAACAGCAAAATAATAAAAAGCGCGAATAGCAACGCGCTTGAAATTATCTTTTTATGGGTATCCTCAAATAGAAAGGAGGCTAAAATGATACTATAAATCGCGAGAAAAGATGGAAGATATACGGCGCTCGAGCTGCTTGCTAATAAGTAATAATCAAGTGTTCTCCTAATATTTTGACATTCCCTCCAAACCATACTAACTACTTTCCAACACTCATAATAGTTACCAGCATGCAGATCTCTCTCCGCATTATTAAGAGCATCCATATATTTATTGACAAGATTTTGCTCCTCTAACAAGTAGAAACCTTTTCTTCTAAGATTATCGATTTCTTCTGAAATTTTTAAAAGAGATTCTCTCCTAACTCTCTTTATACTCTCAAGAAGACTATAGTATGATAATGAAAAAACCTCAGGTTCACTCTTCCATCTAAGATTAATATTTTCAATTTGGGTTGTAAAACTTATAAATCCAGTTCCTACAATATAAAACGAACATTGAATTTTTAGGTCGATACTTCTTTCAGCCGGTATAAAAATCAATGATGAATTTAGCCGGTTTCCATTTTCTCTTAGAAAATATCTAGTCATCATATTATACGTGTTTATGAATTGCCCTTCCTCCAGAACAAGGGGGGCTTTTGTTTTAGGATCAATAATAGTAACCGTAAAGCTCCCATGAAAACCAGGAATTTCGGGGGTCCATATTTCCCCTATTAAACAAACTGTTGCTGAAGGAAGCATGTAAAGTGTAATATTTCGACTAGTTTCATAAAATGATAACTTAACTTCAATAGGACCTATAGGTGCATAATTAATCTTTCCACTTGTCAAATTACCTTGATAAGCATAAATTAAGTAGCGGCCTTCATGTGCTGCCTTAAAGATACATATGCCATTTTCATCCGTCAGAAGAGAGCTCAGATTCTCCACACCAGAGCTCATATCCCATATAAGAATTTTAACGTCTCTAATTGGAGACTTGCTATAAGCATCTATGGCGTTGACTCTTATATAAGGTGATCCATAATCTTGTAAGGCATTTGCAGCATAGATATGGAAGAAGGGAAAAACATCGACTATGCTGATCAGCAAAATTATCAAAGACATATATGAGAGAGATATTAGTAAACGCTTCGCGTACATTATCGATCACTTATCTTATCTTTTCAGATAAAAAACTCGTATTTAAGTTTTTAAGTTTTAATTCTCAAATCCACACGTTACTTTTCTCTTTTGTTATCTTCTTGATAAATTTTGAGACATAGATGGATGTTAGGGTCATAAGATTCTTGTATAAGCGATCCCATAATAATCTTCAACTTTAATCTGTTTTTAAATCAGTACTATAAGGGAAAAAGGTGTTGGGGATTTAACGTTTTATTGTTTTCTTTTTAGTAGTGCTGTAGCTGCTATGCCTATAATTAGGCCTATTACTGCCCCAGCTCCAATACCCATATAAAGATTATTTGAAGCTTGCACCCGCAAGCCAGCGTTTTCGTTCTGTAGATTAGTAACTTGGCTCTGCAGGTTGCTTTTTTCGCTCTCTAATGTGCTTACTTGATTCTGCAAGCTATTTATTTGGTTCATAAGACTAGATCGCTCGCTTTGTAGGTCAGATATCTGACTCTGAAGATTATTTATTTGTCCTTGTAAGCTGCTTATCTGATTTTGTAGCGCATTTATCTCCGACTGAAGACTTAAGATTTGATTTTCCGCCGAGGATTTATATTCAGATAATACTCCGAGGGGTACTGGTGTTCCGAAGCAGTATAATTTGCCGTTTCCCGCGCCTATAAAGAAGCTACCGTATGCAACTGCACCGTATGCTTCATCACACCTACTAATCTCTGTTGAGGAATTTGTAACTATGTAAGTCCATACCGCCTGACCAGTATTCAAATCTACTGCGTGAACTTTTCCATCCCTGCCTAGAAAGTAGACCGTGTTCTGTGCGATAGCTGGTACAGCATACCAGGCGGCTGAAACGCCTATGGAATATGTCCAGAGTAGACTTCCATTCTTTGCATCAAAACAGTATACTAAGCCACCTTGAGTACCAGCTACAACAACTTTGCCATTGGCAACAGCAACACCACCTCTCGTGCTAACAGCATTTGTCAATGTTTGATTCCATACCTGCTCGCCTGTGGAGGCATTAAGAGCGAATAGAATGTTGCCTTGAGAAGCTACAAAAACTAAACCATATGCAACAGCTGGCGCTCGAAGAACATTATTTCCAATACTAACATTCCATATTAGCTCACCAGTTGTAGCATTAACAGCATGTATTTTGTCATCGTCTGAACCAATATAAACTATGCCGTTAAATATTGCCGGAGAGGAATCTATTTGGTCACCAGTTGTGTAATTCCATATAACTTTGCCCGTATAGGCGTCTAGACAATATAACCTCTTATCTCTTGAGCCGAAATAAACTTTTCCATCCCAGACTGCCGCTGAGGAGCGTATAATACTCTGTCCACTTAGGCCGCTAGTAAACTTCCATACTAACTCTCCCGTAAGAGCATTAAGACAGTAGAATGTACCGTTTCTTGAGCCAACATACACGTAACCATATGCGACAGCTGGCGCTGTTCGCATATCATGTCCTCCATAGAACTTCCATAATAATTTACCAGTTGTAGCGTTAACAGCGTATACATGGTCGTCATCTGAGCCGAAGTAAACTATACCGTTAGCAATGGTCACGCCACTTCGGATACCATAGCTAGCACCTGTTCCAGTATCAAATATCCAAACTGTGCAGTTTGTTTGAGGACCCTCCTCATACGTATAGCTCGTGCGGCATAAATCTCGGCCAGCCATAGGCCAACCGTAATAAGATGAGGAAACGATGGAACTAGAGAAAACTACATTTGTTCGAACCAGTAGAAGAAACACCAGACTAACTAACGTAACCATCGCAAGTTTTTTCTTCCAATACAATCTAACTTTCCCCCATAATCTCTCTAATAACATTTAAGGTGCTTTATATATAAAATTTTCGAGAACCTATAGTATTGAAAAAAGGTGTTGGGGATTTAACGTTTTATTGTTTTCTTTTTAGTAGTGCTGTAGCTGCTATGCCTATAATTAGGCCTATTACTGCCCCAGCTCCAATACCCATATAAAGATTATTTGAAGCTTGCACCCGCAAGCCAGCATCTTGGTCTAATAAGTTTGCTAATTGATTTTGTAGATTGTTTCTATGAACTTCCAATTCTGTAATTTGACTCTGTAAACTAGCTATTTGATTCCGTAGGTTAGATATTACATTCTGAAGTTGAGACACATATTCCTGTAACGCTGGATCCATGCTTCCAGTTTCACCATTAGTCTGGTTACTAGGTTCCTGTGGCGGTTGTTGCGGCGGCTGTTGATCTCCCCCTGGCTCACTACTGGTTCCTCCTGCAGGCATAATATTGACTGGCTCTGTAACTACAATTGTTTGCCCACCAGCAGTTTTAATAGCTAGGGTTATAATGTATCTTCCAGCCTGACTATAAGCGTGTTTTACCGAGGGATCTCTAAAGAGGACTATCTGACTTTCATTTAATGTTATCTTTGTTCCATCACCAAAGTCCCATTCACAGAAAATTAGTTTATCTAGTGGTGACTTGTAGGCTTCTATTATGGCATAGAATCTAGTTAAGTTACCAACATAGATTGGTGGGTCTAACCCAGTTTTAGAAAAAACAAACGGATCAGATTTCGGATTAATATAGTGTTTTGATGGATAGAAATCGGGAGATTTAACGTTCACCATGATCCTTGGCGGGAACGGTACACCTGACCCAGCCAAACTCATTATTTTTATCTTTAGTTCTTCGGTTGCTGGTTCGACATTAACTGTATAATAGTCTTCTCGTTTGAAGACTCTCTCGGGTTCCCTTTCTCTCGCAATAGCCCCATTTAGGAGAAGATTATCTTTTAATCTTACATATGATGGATAACTTGGTTCTGCTCCAGTACCAACACCAGGCACAACAGCATCGGCATCATCTAGAGCTTCAAAAATATTTGCTTCAGCTAAAAGCTCACCGTACATGCTTGTTCCCATACCATAATCGGCCCAACCGTAAAGATAGTTATTAAATGCGTCCACCTTTCCATATCTAACTCTCGGATTGCGTTCTCCCGTCATGAAGAAATAGTTGTGGTGGAGAGTTACCCTCACATTTTTTACTGTTTCATCAAGAGCATCGGAGCCTATGAGCATAACTTTTTTATGACACCATATCCTGCACCATGATATAGTTACGTCTACTGAAGGACCAGCCGTCTTAGTTATATCTATGGCTCCATCCCCAAAACCCACTATATCACAGTGATGAATCCAGATGTTCGTTGACTCTCCTTCAATGCCAATAGCGTCACCGCCTCCAAACTCAAGACGTATATATGCTATAATGATGTTCCGCTGGCTCATTATTCTGAAACCATTGTATCTTATTACTATTTGAGCTCCCCTGCCATCTATTGTTTTATCTGAGAAAATGTATATGGGACTATCTAACCATATTGTTCCATTTACATCAAAGACTATCCAAAGTTTTTCACTATTTTCAAGAGCAGCTCTCAGACTTCCAGGGCCACCATCAGCAAGAGTGGTTACATGATATACTTTACCATTTAGACCACCTGTAACACTCTTAGCAAAGCCCTCTCTTTCCGCAAGTAAATCTCTGACAGAGTAACCTCTGTAACTCCAGTTTTCATCAGCAATCTCACTACACTCAACTACCATTGGGATAATACTTAATAGGAGAAAGGACACAAGCAGAGGACATAATTTTCTGTAGCTCAATTTTTCGGCCTCCCTTGAGGAGACGTCTATCAGGGATAAAATGCAATAAGTTGCCTAAATAATTTTTGTTTACTTCGTCAGTTCATCAAGGCGCTAGATTCCTAAAACTATTGATCTTAATATTAGCGTGCAGCTCACTCCTATGGCTGATGAGAAACCGGTCCCAGCAGCTAATCCAGCTACAACTGTAAATCTATAGTTTCTGAATTTATCTTTGCCAATGAAGCGCTCAAGTAGTAGTCTTATGAAATATCCTATCAGCATATTTACGGCCATCGGTGGTAGCATACTCATTCCAGCATATAGGGAGACAAGTATCCTACTGGCTGGCAAGTGTAAGAAATAGAGAGGAATATAGATTGCCGCTCCTAAAAGTACACCATACATCATCCAGTCTAGACGAAAAACTCCGGGCGGTCTTGTAATCCACATGATTCTTTCAACCACCCTCCTAGGCCAGTCAACTGCTGACCAGGGATAATCTTCAGAGGGAATTGGTGATATGCTCCATAGTACCTGAGTGATTAGGAGGGAGAATACTATGGATATTGGGCCAATTACGAAATACATTATCAAGTAATCAACAAAAGAGCTTCTAGTGAGCTGAGATAGCTTATAATTTGAATCAACGTAGCCGCCAAAAGATGGTGAGATGATTACCGGGGATAAAAGCCATCCATTAGTCCCCTGATAGCCTGTGGCAACTAGTATTAGCTTATCTATGTTTTCTGGTATTCTCACGCTAACTCCGGTACCATTAGCTAGTCCTAAAAGTAATGATTGGGATAGCGAAACGATAATGCTGAATGCCGCCGGAAGCCATGGAAATAGAGGATAATCGGGGGCTCTATACCATATAACTAAGAGGTTACTAAGTATAACGCAGGCGAAGGGTATTACAACAAGCCATATCGAGAATATTTTTCCTTCAATACCGGCTCCTTTCCTTCCAAGTGATGAATATACTCTAGACAGAATTGAGGGTCTCAAAGAAGATAATCCAATAAAGATGCCGAGTCCCATCATTGGCATTAACCAAACATACATATAAGCCCATCTATAAATGTGGGATATGGGCATACCAAACGAGTAAATCTTTGAAAACTCCGTTAGACCATTAGTTACAACGTACCAGTTTCCAAAAACCCATACTGCCATTGAGCCTATGAACTGGGAGAATATTACTATTGGAGGAAGATAGAGCCCGGGTAAGAGTAACGGAAGATGGGCAGATACGCCGAAACATGCTCCGGGAAAAAATGTTTGAACCCAAGAACTTAAATCAAACCATAGGGATTGAATGCCACGGAATGCCGGGGCAATGCTTGGCAAAATATAGATAAAAACTCCGTAGAGAAAAGCTACTAGAAAAGAGAGATTGAAGATTGAGATTTTTGTTCTCTCTCCTTCCGAGAGGGTTAGACAAAGCTCGGCATCCACTTGAACTTGTGGATAAGGTAGTTTCTCCTGGTCAACATAAATTATCTTGTTCAGAATCCCTAAGGATAAACCGGCTATTGCCTGTAAGCCAGGCAATAACAAGTTATCTAGCCTTAGAAAGATCGTTCTTGAAACAGGATGCCAAAATGACCGGGAAGCATAAAAACCAGTCTCAGGTAAAATCGAAACCCAATATGGAAGCTTCTCAATTCCAAAACTGGTCAATATATGGTTTTGATTAAGATAGGCTTCAAAAATTCTGGAAATTCCATAATTAAATTGGATTGCGCCTAATCCAACAAGTAAAGTGCTTAGCTCTTGAGCTGTGAGTGGTGAGCCGAAAAAGCGGCTTAGCTGAGCCGCGATCACTATGAGAGCGTAGCTAGATAAAAGGGAAACCCCTATCGATATATCAGTCCATGTGTTTATCGAGCATACTATAAAGGCTAAAAAGACAAGTATTAAGAATGATCTTAGTGTGAAACCACCCTTTATTTCAGACATTTTTAACCCCCTTTAAGGATGAATTTGATGATTTACTAGATTCTTCTTTGCTAAGTCCTCTAACCAAGAGAAGTGCAACAGATACATATAGAAGCCATGTAATTAAATCTCCTACTATATCATAGATTATTGTTTTATCTCCTCTTACAACATTATATTCCCGAACATCAGATACGATAATATTGTTTGCGAAATCTATCACGCAAATCTGATACCAAACTGTTGAGTAATATGGTAGCTCAAGTAATTCAGCCTCATAGGTGCCATTTTCTATCAGCTTCATCTCCTTCTCCATCCAGTTGGTGTAAACATTCCAAGTTAATGGCTCCCATGACCATTCATATATGCCCCAGTACCGGTGTATTCCATACCAATGAAAATTGATTCTTTCCCGATACCTTAATAAAACCCTCTTTATCTTACTCTCCTCACCTTCAATTTTGGAGATTATTCTTACCCTCTCATTAGGCTGTGGATACAATGGTGAATGAGTCACATTCATTATTCTTAAGCTTTCTTCACGTCCATCAACATTAATTTTTGTAAAATTAATCTCAGCATTTCCGAAGATAAGGGGAGGGAAACAAATATTTATATTGGGAAAGATTGTTAGAAGAAAGAAAAATGATAGCACCATTAAACTCGTGAGAAATTCTTTTCTTATAAATCCCTTCCTCATATCATTTCCTCCGTAAATACCCATATTTATGTAGTAGGTAGCCTACTAATATGAAAATTTGGCCCGTATAGCCTCCTAAAGGTATGAAATAATTTATTGGGAATGGAGCAATTTGTATGAACCTTGCAACCGAAATCCAAGGAGTAGCCCTTCTATTCGATCTTTTGCAGTCAAGATAAATCCAGAAGATGACAATATATATGATGGTCCATGAAACCACATTATAGAAGGTATTCCAAAAGAAAATTTTATCTAAAATCCAAACTGGCTCTATAAAATAGTCAGACCTATACTTGAATAATGGCACAAGATATGGGTAGACTCCTCTACTTGGTAATATCTCATAGCGGTATATATTGTTTAGGTATGTGCCCAGGGGATCCCCAAGGGATATTAGCAATATCCAAGGCCAAGCTCTCTTGCTATGCCTTTGCGAATCATCCCATATCCAATAAATAATAGCAAATGCAAAAAGCCAGTGGCCTCCAGCAATCCATAAACCTTCATATTCAACGTACACTACTTGACACCTCTACCACTTTTCTCAGCCGATATCTATCAAGAAAGATTAGTGTTATAATGGTTATTGGATAATTAAGAATCTGCTGTGTTAATGAAATAAGGGAGTATTTTTGATTTAGGTTATACATCATAAATACTGGGACAATCCACGCTAAAATCTGGAGGGCTATAATAATGGAGGCATTCTTATATGTGAAGACTCTGTTGGATTTAACGTAAACATAAAACCAAGCTGGGTAACCCGCCCACCCGGAGAGAATTACAGGTAAAACTAAGACCTCGGGTAGAGGAGAGAAACGATATATAAAAGTTAACAGCCTGTTTACTCCAACATAAAATGAGAAGAGAAGCAAATACCTTGTCCACCTGATTTTTATTATCCCAGTGTTCACGTAAACATAAATTGTGGTTAATATCACTTGAGGCGCATTCAAAATTCCAGATAATATTAGAATTGGATGAGGAGGAATTTCGGGAAAAAATATGTACATTATTCTTCCAACTAACCATTCTGATAAAGAGTACAATATGATGAGGGGTGCTGCTTTTACCCCTATAACATTTGTTTTCACTAGCATATAGGTGCCAAGAAGAGTCCAGTAAACTGTAATGATACCGTAGATGATTAGACCAGTTTCAATCACACCTAAACTCATCTTTCAAATTCTCTCCCTAAATTATCTAATTTTTCAGAAAAACTTAAAGATTTCGCAATAAAGACTCCTCAAGCCGATTTAAGCATTATCATATTGAGAAGCCAAAATAATCCTCACTTCAGCTTTTTCTCGACATTTCAAAGATACTTCGATTTCTTTAGAGGAAAAAACAGCCGGTGAACTATTTATGTACGCATTCTTTATTCCGTAATTCTCTTCCATAACTTTAATTTTTATGTGCTCACCGCTATCAAGATTATTATAGAGAATAATGTTTATTTCGTTTTTTTCTAGCGCTGGTTTAAATAAGCTTGCCACATTCTCCGGCAAACCAAGTTCACCATTACCTCTAAAATATAATACACGTGGTAGAAAACCTCCACAGATCTTATACCATCCAAGAGTGACTGAGCACAACACATAGACTGCTTCTTCCCCTACTCCATGAAGGTAAATATTCCCTTCGCATCCATGTTCTCTACCGTCTCTTAGACAGGTTCTAGCTAGAGCAAGCATTTTTTGAGCAAGACTCATAGACTTGTTTAGTAGATTTTCATCTAAGGAGATTTTATATGCTATTATTAGATTCGAGGGTGACGAGACCTTACACTCTTTAATGTTGCCATGCTCGTCACGAAAGGCATACTTCCTTACGACATCGTATTTACCATCTTTTTTAGTTCCAAGCCACTCAATCATAAGTATCGATGGAAGACGTTCTTCAAGAGAATTACCAATGAGATCTAAAATTATCTCATCATAAGATTTATCTCCGGTTATCTCACGATATCTTGCAATTATATCGACTGGAACTCTAGACGTGGTCAAAATGATCTTGTCTAAAGATTTTCTAAAGGCGTTAAGATATTTAGCTTCACCCGTTAGATAATAAAGATCAAGAAGAGTGTCAAGAACTTTTCCTCCAATGTACCTTTGAATATTTCCCTGGGCGTGTCTTATGGCTCTATATGCTCGCATTACTTGAGGATCTAAGTTTCCATTTTTCTCGATCTCCTCCAGCTTTTCCATGAAGTCTGAAGATGGAAGTATTATTGTTGGCAGTTCATCTGACTCCAGGATGAGTTTACACCATTTATCTGTATAGTCACGGGAGATCTCTAAGTATCTGTTATCTTTTGTTGCAAGATACGCGTTTAATGCCATCTGTATTAGACGAAAGTGATCGCAAACCTCAAAGTTATAGGGTGGATAATCTCTTACTTCACGAGTACCCAGCTGCCAGCTTCTAAATCTATGATTTTTCCAGTCATACCATTCGGGCACATCTTTTATCCAGTTACCGATGTGGTGGGCGGCATCCTCAATAACCTTTACATTAATCTCGTTTTTCTCAGCTCTCCACAAGTGTCCAAGAAAATTGTTATAGATTTCCGGCTGATGATGCACTTCTCCATAGGGATAATATCCGTGATATTGATTCTTCTTAGACCATTCTAGGAAGGAATCTCTTAACCAATGGAGGAACCTGAGACATTTATTATCTCCAGTTAAAAGGTAATATCCAATCCATGAGCTAACAAAAGTTCCTTCATCATGCCCTCCTTGCCAAGGTGTATTCTGTTGCCTTTTAATTGCCTCATGAATCCAGTTTTTAACTTCTTCCCTCAGATGTAGCTCTTTTATCACCCATTCTGGAACCATAGCTTTACATCTCTCTAAGGCTCGGTTTTTCGGCTTTTTGATTTAAAATCAATTAATTCTAAATCCTCGACATTATGGCACTCAAGAGGAGGAGCATAATCATCCGTCTCAATCTCAACATAAATCATCTTCAATTTTCTACAATTATTTAGATAGATTCCTTTTTTAGAGCGAATTTTAATGTTCTCGAAAATTATTTTTTCAATTGGCATCTCAGGTAAACCAGAAACTTCAACTGCTCTCTCAGCTCCATCGCATATAATGTTACTAATTTTAAATTGACGAAGTATTGGAGTTCTTTCGGAGAATGGTTCTGGGGGGAGATTGCTATAAAAGGTTGTGAAGAGTATAGCTTGCTCTTTTATATTTCGCATCGTAATATTCTCTATGGATATATTTTCAACAATTCCTCCACGTCCACGTTGAGTTTTAAAGCGAAGCCCTATGTTTGTTCCGTCAAAAATACAATTTTTCACCACAACATTTTTTACTCCGCCAGACATTTCGCTACCTATCACAAAACCACCATGACCACGACGCATAATACAGTTCACAACTGTAATGTTTTCCGTCGGCCTTCCAATTTTACGCCCCTCTTCGTCCTTTCCAGATTTAATGCATAAGCAATCATCACCAACATCGAAGTAGCTGTCTTTCACAAGCACATTCCTGCATGAATCAATATCTAAACCATCAGTGTTCTGAGAGTTCCATGGATTTAGGCAAGTTATATTTTCTACCCTAACATTTTCCGAGTATACTAAATGTACTGTCCATAAGGGGGAATTTTGAAAGGTTGGCCCATTAATAACTACATTCTTACAATTATAAAATTGGACAAGCTGCGGCCTGAGATATTCACGAGTGTTTTCACACTCTTCCTTTGTGGGTTTTCTTCCACTCTCTAAAATTTTCTCAATAATCTTCATTCCTTTAAGAGCATTAAGAGTTGGCCACCACACTTTTCCACTCTCATCAACAACCCCTTCGCCTGATTCCACTAATCTACGCCATTCCTCGTCTGTAACCTTTGATTTTTTCACAGGTCTCCAGGCGTCGCCTTGCCCATCAAAGATCCCCTCCCCCTCTATTCTAACATTATCAATATCCTTGCCGAATAATTGCGGAATGCATTGATATAGGTGTATCCCTCCCCTCCGAGTTTCTACGATTGGATAAAGGCTATAGTTTCGGGTGAATAATATGATTGCGCCTCTCTCAACATGAAGAGTTACATTACTTTTAAGAATAATAGGACCTGTAAGATACTTGCCCGGCGGGAAATAAATTACTCCAGAACCCTTCTCGGCGCATGCTTCAATAGCCTCATTTATAACTTTTGTATTATCCGTTAAGCCATCTGCAACAGCACCGTAATCTAAAACATTAATTAGTGTTTTAGGGAAGGAATTTTTAGTCAATCATCCCACCTTATTAATCTTTTAATTCCCTAAATACTTAAGTTTCTTTATATAAAAAATAAAAATGTTTTTAGGCATAAGTTATATATCTATTTCTCTCGCTTTCCGAAAGAGTTTTCCATAATAATAGCTGCTTTCTTATTTGATCTATAAAAACGCGGTTCAATCGAATCCAGTCTCTTGAAGGCCCGCTTGTTTTCCTTAGAATTATTGTGAATTTCCATTGCGATGGGCTTTCTTCTACTGCGATTATTTTTGATTCTTGTGTTATCCCGATATTATACGGGGCTAGTCGAACGTTACTCTTAACTTGGAAGGCAGGTTTATTTTCTAGAGCGAATTCTGTTATCTCTATATTTGATGTCATAAAATTGGGCGCATCTGGAATACTATGTTCACATAAAAATTCGTAGATATATAGCATAACCCCCTTTGTTTCAGCTTTCGTTGATGTAAGAAACGGTAGTGGAATATCCCACAATTCACCAATTGGTTTAGTTGGTATTTTCCATGCTCTCTCCAGGCTAGGAGTAACCGCCTTTCCCGAAACATAAGCTGGGTATAAAGAGGATGCTAAAGTTGATGCTATACTTAAAGATATTGCCAGAGCAGCCACATTAGATCCATAATTAGCAATCTGGAAGCCTGTAAGAGCTTCATATAATCTGAATTGCACCATTGCCAGAAGATATCCAATTACCGCACCAAGTATACCATACACTAGGGACTCCCCCAAAAATATGAATGTTACATGGAGAGGTGAGAGACCTATTGTTCCATAGGTCTTTATTTCGGCTCTTCTTTCATGTACTGAACCCAATATTGAATTGAGAAGTATTAGTGACACGACAATCATTGGGATGATCTGGAATAGAAAACCAGTCAGCGTGATTCTTGTCGCTTCTCCGTGTATGAAGACTTCTCCTTTTTGGCTAGAATATACATCAACATTAGTAAGAACACCGATATTGCTTTGAATTTCATTCCCTATAGATCTGACAATGCTCGGGTCATTAGGCACTATAATAACAGCAGCCGTCACCCCACCTAAACAAATGACACTATCATAGGTCACTATAAGAACTTCATAGGAATTTAGGTGTTCGTCCCAGGGGTTTTCAACTCCTGGGGGATAATCCCGTTTAATTGGTGTGAGAGACTCTCCATCAATATTTTTTATCAAGTCATAAGCATCTGACATTATCCCTATAACTTTGAACACCATAGAATCTATGATTACTTCAGCTGGCAGATTCTCAGCTCTAATGTTCAGAGCCTTAGCTTGTTTCTCGCTTAAAATACAAGCTCTGGTCTCTCCGGAAATAAACCATCTGCTTCCTTCTAAAAGAAAAGTGGAAAAGATATTTCTTGCGTCTGGTGGAAGGCCGAGTAACGCTTTAGGATAAATAGTGTTTTGCTCTTTTCTAACGGCGAATCCTATATCATTTGTGGTCGTACTTCTAAACGTTGGCCAGAGCGTATATTTCCATGCAACTGGAATAAACTGCGAAACAGCACTATATTTAGCTACTAAATACTCTATAGCTTTCCACCCAACCTCGATATTTCCATGACCCCATTCAAACCTTCGGATCAATATACAATCAGGCATTGGTGTGGTAATACCAAATTCGGCTGGGATCTCTAAAGTTAACGGAGAAAGAGATACAAAGCATATTATAGATGAAAACTGTAGGCAAACGGACACTAAAACTAATGTTGTTCTGAATTTTCTCTTTCGCATATTTTCTACTCCAGTCATAAAGGAATAGAGGGCTAATTCTGTTCTGCTTATTTTAACCTCATGAACGCCGATTCTCTTTTTTCTGATTTCATTCATGAATGATGTAACATCCCTCAATATTATAACCAATGTTAGTGAAGCAGTCAATATTACACAAAAGCTTGCAAGAAGAGCCAGTGGATAAGCCGACATAGAAAGACCAGGGTGCAATATATAGAGTGCCATCAGTAGAGTAGCCATTACTCCAGCTAAGGAGAGAGCCTTTTTAGCCCCTCTTTGATTAAACACCATCTTCTCAAAAAGAACTACAAATGGGATTGCCAACAAATATAGAAGGGGCATTGTTACTATTATTTGTGTCCCATAGCTTCTCACGGAATCTAAAACTCTCCTCGCGGTTGATAAGGCTTCTATAGCAAGCACATATGCTCTAGAATACTCCTTCTCTAGGAGAGCTTTATATGCTCCATTTATCTTTTCTTCGCAGCTGATGGACTCTAGGTAGAATGATTCACCTGTTATATCTATTCCCTGTGAAAGTATTCGATTTATATAATGTTTACTTAGGCAAAGAGTATCTTTAGCGCATTCCAAAATAGGAAGTCGAATAATCACTTGAGTATCAGGCTTGATTGAAAAACCTCTTCCTAGAAGGGAACTTTCATCAGCATTTGACAGAATAAAATTCGGTAGTAAAATGGGTTCATTAGGAGGAACTGCCACTATATAAAGTCTGCTTGCACCCACATCCTCATACCACACACCATAGCTAGTAACTGGACTAAGATCCTCAGCTTTCACAAGGTTTACTGAACTAGTTAAACCTATTATCGCCATGGTTGAAGCATTGAAAACTGTGAAAAGAGGTATATCTATCTCTCTAACTTCTCCCTCCGTTTTATGAACGGCTGAGAAAACGGCGGTAAATCTATATCTTCCTTGATCAGGCGCAAAAATAATATTACCAGTCTCAGGGTTAATAATCCAAACCGATATATCCCAAGATCTCTTTGTAGTTGGTACAATACAAGTTTTAATGATAAAAACGCCATCATCCCTAATGGGGAGGAAACGCCTGTCCAGTGCATGTGACCCTCTAAAGAACACTAGAGGAGTCAAAGAACCGAAGTCTGATCTGGTCAAGACCTTCCATGAACCCTTAGCTTCATCCCAAACGGCCACTCGTCCATATATTATTCCTACACCTACGCCAGTTCCTGTAATACCGTGATGGGGCCAATAAAATGTTATAGTGGGTTGCTCAAAATCAGACCAATAAAATACGAATCTTAAGAGAAGCGCGTATATACATTCAAGCTGAACCCTTAAATTTTCCCAGTTAATCTTTTCAATAGTGTCAAAAGGAGTCCTATAGTAAGGTCTAGGATCGTACCCTGTTGTAATAGACCATGCGTATGGTGGATATGGTAGAACATTGAAGACCTCGTGGTCATACGACAAGAATTTCGTTGCCATGATATTAGGAATTTCTGTTGCGTCGAGATCTTCCTTGCTAAAGTAACCTACTTTAATGTAGGCTTTATACTTTTGGCCTACTTGACTCTCTAATTCAGAGAGATACCTCCTCAAAACGATATCAAATTTCTCACCATAATCTCTAAACGTATCTCCATCAATGCCAGGACCCTGAAAGGCATTACCATCTACCGTAAATAAAACGTAATCTGACCCTGTAGAAAAATCTAGGTTAATTACGCACCAGATTCGCTCGCCTATTTGCCGTTTCGTAGCGTTTGAAGCGGGAAAGTAATATTCATCAACAAAGTATCTTGCGCCAGCTAGGGATTGATGGTGCCCACCGAACGCAACAAACATTAACGTAAGAGGAGGCTTATTCTCGGGTTTAGCAAAATATTTTGCTAACTCTAGTAAGACGGATATGCCCAGCGATTCCTGAGCTCCTGGAGCAACAGATGGACTCTCTGAATAAGAGTCATAGTACGAGGAGAGAACAATTATTCCCTCAGGTCTCTCTTTTCCTTTGACGAATCCTATAATATTCCAGCTTATCACTTCAGCCCATCTATGAGTTGATTTTAGATTAACCTGGCGATTAACATTCAACATGAGCGTTTGAGCGTCCTTCTCCTCAACGTAAAACCTTGGGAAATTTAAGGGTATGCTCCATAAGTTCTTGTCTACTGGACTAGGCACGTAGGACGTTGATGATGCTACACCATATAATGAAAAAATAATGTCGCCGGGTTTAGGAGGCAGGAATATTACCGCTTTAGCTCCAAGCATAGCGGCATTAATCCAGTTTGGTCCAGAATGCCACTCTAAAAGAACTATATTACCCTCAATATCTTTTCCTTCAAAATCTCTAATTTCTCCTGTTCCACCATAAATAAGTTTCCCTGAAAAACCTTGAGAAGGCGTGGTTGATGGAGAAATAAGGTTTGGTAAAATCGGATGTAAGGGGATGGTTATATTTTCTTCTATAATGGTGACGTTTGCTCCATAATTTATACAATCTACTACGGAGAAAGCTTCACTCCTAACGTCTGACAATCCATACTCAACAAATTTTCTTAAAATGTAGTTTGCGGCTTCACTATTTCCAGCATATCCGGTGGCACGCGTTTTAAGGCTTGAAAAGAAACTGACATGCTCCATGACCGCAGACATGTTCACAGCCGATATGAAACTTGAATAATTAAAGGAAACTTCAGCGTAAGGCCTCATTATAGGCCCTTGACTTGCAACTACGTTAACTGTTAATAGTAATAGGAGAAGGAGAAAAAATGGGGAAAATTTTCTGCTTTTCATATCCACCTCTCCATAGCTACTTTAGCATCCAGCCCACCTGTGCAAGAAAGAACGCTATCAGTCCTCCCGCAAAGAACCCTAATGATAGAGGCCTTAGCTTTTCTTCGTACATTTTTGTGCCGCCAGCTCTAAGTACGATTATCTTGATAATAAGGGCTATTATCCATGAAGCCCACATTGTATAGCCAACCCATACTCCAGTAATTAAGCCTCCAATGCTAAGGAACCTTAAGAAGCTTATATATCGCTGCAGGATAGAGAGAGCTAAGATAACAGCGAAAGATATTGCGACTGTCTGTAAGGAGATAGATGTGTACCTGCTGTATTGTGTCCATTGATATGTGGATTCAATAGTGCCCCTACTTAGGTTATCCTTAATCAGGTTAATGATGCCCCTTCCTCTCGCGTCGGAATAGGGAGCATACGCCACTTCTATTTCATATAATATTGGGCTGATAATCAGGGCTAAAGCAAACCCTACGATCAGCGCTAATAGCATTTTCCGGCTTCTGAGATTTTGAGATTCACTCATCTTTAACGAATATAGTGTATACCATGGCACTACTTCAAACCAATTATTAATGGATCGATTTCTAGCTATGTACCAGAGGGTAGTAACGGTACTAGTATCTAGATTACCAGTAGGCAGGAGGTTAAAGTGGTATGTAATCATAGCTCCTGTGAAGTTTAAGGCTGAGAAGTAGTTTGGTTGCATGAAACCTAGCCAACCGCCTGATTCAGAGATTATTTTTCCTGTAGCAAGATATGTAACAACCATGAAGATGCCATACAACAATAGTGGTATTGGCATCATTTGGAAAACGAAAATTCCCATAAGGAACCATAAGAAAAAGCTGCCTAGCATTATCCACCATAGCCATCTATAGGGAAGTGGTCGATCCTCATCAAATTCCTTGAAGGGTTCTTTAACTATTGACTTAAAGATTATAAGCGACTCTCTCCAATTGTTCACGATCATAGCTACTATAATTGCCAAGCACATTCCGAGAAACATTGGCACGGTACATAAGCCTCCCCATGTATAGCCACGTTGTAATCTCTTAATCGCCTCAAAGGCTGATGTGTTCGGATTCATCGGAGTTTGATTGGCTACATAGACCCAAACTGGCGGGAGAACAACATATATTGCGACAAAACCTATTAGACCGCTCAATAGAACATTTATTGGTATAAGCGATGCCCAGCCTATCTCCCATAAGCCAGTTTGGAAGAAAAGCGGTGACCAGTCCAGCAGATCGAGAAGCGTAAAATCATACGCTGGCCACGCAAGGGTATCGGTAGGATACCATGTTCTCGGATCAGGTAGACGCCCCTTCCATGTATCAAATATCTCTCCCTTAAACAGCATAATCCATTGGTCTAAGCCCCAAAAGGCAAATGTCCATAAGAAAGATACTAGAAATCCGATTACAAATGGCTTCGAGAACATTCCCGGCCTATTCGTTTGCTCATCTATTTTAGCAAGATTAACGATGCCACCGTAAACCTCATTGAACGGAAAAGCTAAATACTCGGTCTTAATGCATATGTACCTCATTAGTGCGCTCGCACACATTAGGCAAATCACCATAAGCATGAGGAAGACCCAGAATATCAGCATGTTTGGTAATATAGCTAGCCAGGGTATCTCCCAGGGCATATATGTACCCTTGATTGGCTTTCCGGGCACATAGCAATATGACCAAACCGATGCGCTTCTCGGACCGAAAACTACTGGCGGAATAAGATTCCACCAAGAACTGTCAGTTACTACTCCGGGTACGAAACCCTGTATTATGGTTGTTTGCTCCCATGGGTTCCAATAGTCTGAACCGCCAAATATTGCTCCTAGTGGCACTAGTGCCATTATCAATGCCAGCTCCTGCCCTGAGAATTTTATTTTCCACCATCCCTTCGATGCGCCGTAGTTCACTAGACCGCAGACAAATATGAAAGCTAGCCCAACGGAGAAGCAACCTAGAAGGGCTTGAAAGTAGTGCCCGCCCTCCCACCAATACTCGTCGGTTGAATAGGGGAATCTATATCTTATCATTGGAACGGGTTTACTTCCAACGCCTAAACTCTTACCGGGCCACATAAGGGCGCTGATAGCTATGCCTATAAGAGCTAATGCTAACGCCTTCTTAGTAACGGCTGGTACGTAAACTTTTTCATAAGACATGAGACTCCCTCTCATTAATAAATATCCCTTAGACTCCTTATTTAAAAATTACGCGTTAAAGCAGAAAAGCAAATATTTGCCTAGAGATTGTTATGTTCTTGAACGAGGATTACTAAACCAATATTTTCTGCGAGAAGATGCCATAAAAATAGCTGTCACCGCAATGAAAAGCAAGATGACTGATATAAGTATGAAAAAATTATTTTCTGAGCCTATGTCACGATCCGCTGTGCTTGAACTTGAGTTCAATCCATTAGAGGACGAGCTTATCACTCTAGCATTAGCATAAATTGTCTTTAGTAGGACACCATTTTGATCCTTCAGAGATACTTTAAGAGTATAGTTTCCTGGGCTGCTATAGACATAAGAAATCGAGAAAGATTTTGTTTCTATAATATTTCCATCTCCAAAATTCCACTCATAGATAACCGCTTTCTCAGATGGGCTTCTATATGGTGGAACAATGGCGTATAATTTTATTGATACCCCCACATTTATTGGATCTCCCATAATTTCTTTCCAACGAAAATCCTCCATAATAAGCTTGTGATCCTTCATTATTCTCGCTTCAGCTGGAAAATCCACTCCAGCGAATGCCATTATCCTTTCCTTTAATGCTTCACTCGCAGGCTCTATATTTGCTGTATAATAATCTTCGCGTCTAAACACTTTTTCAGGTTTATTCTCCTTGGCAACTGCACCGTTTAAGAGAAGATTGTTAATCATCTTGATATATCCTTCTTCTGGATCTGAACCAGCTGTTGAAGAAATAAAGGTTTTTCTATCCTCAGCCTCAATTATGTTGGCTTCAAGCAATATTTGGCCATGCATTGCTACCGCTATGGCAGCGCTAGCTTGCCACCCATAATAATAATTATTGTAGACATCTACTTTTCCAAATCTGAGCCTTGGGTTCCGTTGGACAGTCCTAAAGAAGAAATTATGGTGAAGCGTCACACATATTACTTCATCAGCTGTTGCCGAGGGATCATTGCCAATCAGCATAACTTTGTCATGATTCCAAAATCTACACCATGAAATTGTTATATTAGTTGATTGCCTAACTATGTCTATCCCGCCATCCGAATAATTTGTTATGTCGCAGTGATGTATCCACACATTATTTGAACCTCTAATTTCTATGGCGTCTATACCTGGCTCTTTAGCGGTATCAAAACGTAGGTTAACAATTATTACATTTGAGGCGCCATTAATCGAAAAACCGTATCCAGAAATAGTTATTTGAGCTCCCCTCCCATCAATCGTTTTATGTGATTTGACGTTTATTGGTTTTGAGAGATTTATTGTTCCGTTAACATCAAACACTATCCAGAGAGGTTCACTAGATTCAGCCGCATCCCTGAGACTTCCCGGCCCGCTCTCAGCAAGCGTAGTCACATGATAAACTTTACCACCAAGCCCACCAGTTACACTTCGACCAAAACCTTCTCTTTCAGCTAGTAAATATCCAACGGAAAAACCTCTATATGACCACTCATAGCTTACTGTTTCTACATGTGTGCTCACTGGCATCTTTGTAAGAAAAAATAAGACAGAGAAGACCATGAGAACTATTACGATGAGAATAACTAGACGGTGAAGTTTCACCGGTTTTCACCTCAATACCATACATATCTTCACAAGTATAAGATTTTTTAAAAAGAGAAATAATTAAGGAGTGGAAGGGAGGCTTGGCTTCTTAAACATCAGTAAGCCGATGCCTATTCCCACTATCAATCCAATAACTATGCCAGCTCCAAGCCCCATGTAGAGATTATTTGCGACTTGAGATTGCAAGCTTTTAATTTGACTGTTCAAGCTATCTATCTGATTATTTAGGCTGTTAACCTGGCTTGTTAAGCTATTAACTTGCTCTTCTAGGGTTTTTCTCTCACTCTCTAAATACGCAACCTGGTTTCTTAGACTTACTATGAGCTCAAAGGGTCCTTTATCTTTGATAACGCCTATGGTTGTATCTTTTGTAAGCTCTATTATTCGGGATTCTAGAGTAAATCCTAAATACTTTATCGTTAAATTATATAACCCAGGATCGAGACTGAATGTAGCTTTTCCAGAAGTATTTGTGAAAGCTGATAAGCTGTCAATTTCAACCATGGCTTCAGATACTCCGCTTCCATCAGTCCAAAGAACTTCAACATTAAGAGTTATTTTCTTGGGCACGTTTATTGTTATTTTCATATTATCATTTAAATCTATACTCCTTGAAACAAGGAGGAGTCCATTATGTTTAACCGTCAGATTGTATGATCCAATGGGAAGCGTAAAGGTAACTATACCGGAAGAATTAGTAAGGGCTGATTTGCTATTAACGGTAACCTCAGTTCCAGCTATCCCACTACCATCAGACCAGAGAACTTCAACAACTAGAGTTTTATTGATGGCAGGAACATCACTGAACGCGTAGACGTTACCATCACCAAACGAGCCGACTACAAGTATACCGTTAACAATTGCAGGTGCACCCCGAATCTCACCTCCAGTCTCATATTTCCAGACAAGCTCTCCTGTTTCGGCGTTAAGGCAATAGATTGATTTATCCTTTGAACCCATGTACACGAGTCCGTTGGCGACCGCTGGAGAATTATATTCAAGCCCTTTGGTCTCAAATTTCCATTTTAAGGCTCCTGTTTCGGCGTCGAGACAGTAGATCCAGTTATCTTGTGATCCAATATAAATCTTACCGTAAGCGGCTGCCGGGGTCCCACTAACTCTATTTCCTGTTGTGAAATTCCATATCATTCTTCCAGTATTCATGTCAAACGCATAAACATAACAATCAAATGATCCAACGTAAACTTTACCATAAGCAACTGTAGGTGACCCACGAATATCTCCACCAGTCTTAAACCTCCATATCTCCTCGCCACTGCTGAGACTAATGCAATAAATATAATCATCATTTGACCCTATGTAGACCTTGCCATCCACGATAGCTGGCGCGCCCCTTATCTGACCACCAGTCTTAAACTTCCATATGATTCTATTCTCAAGAGGCATATTTACTGGTGAGGCATTAAGAGCATATAGATACCCATCATAGCAACCGATTAAAACCATTCCTCCAACAACCTTTGGATGAGCGCGTGATATAGACTGAGAGGATAGCTGAATTTCCCAGATTACACTACCATCACTTGCATTTAGGCATATTATATATCCGCTTTCATCAGCAACAAACACTTTTCCATCAGCAATAGCCGGAACACAACGCATAGTCCTTCCGATTGGAGTAGACCATATAACTTCACCTGTCTCCAGATTTAATGCGTAAACTGCTTGAGTATTTGTTGTAGTGACATAAACAAAATTATTGTAAATGGCACATCCACTCTCTATATTGCCCACGGTCCGATTCCACATTAAGTTCGCCGTTCGTGGAGAGACTTCTTCAGCATACCCAGTGTTAGCTAAGTTATTCATGAAGCAAGGCCATGAACCCTGAGTACCTCGTGCCTTCATAAAGAAGTTAGATTGTGACGAAAGGAGGAGACAGAAGATTATCAATAGGGTTATATATAATAGAGAGAACTTTCTCTTCATGGATCTTCCTCACCAGATATTTTCAAAATTATCTCTTTTAAATTTTTCGGACTTGAGTATTTGCTGGTCTTTTCATAAAGACGAAACATAATAATCCTTTCCTTATCACATATATTAATTTTTGAGACTAAAAATAATGGGGCATTATAAACTAATTGTTTTCTTAGCTAAACAATTAATTTTGGCAGCATTAAGGAGCAAAGATTTTAGCATATGAGGATTCAAGATATCTTTTGGCAAATGCAAGTTCTTCCATAACGTTACCTTCTATTCTGGACTCAATCGAAAGACAGCCTTTATAGCCTATTTCTTCTAGAACCTTTAATATCTTGGTAAAGTCTAATACGCCTTTACCTGGAACACGTGAATTTTCATCAGCAATATGAACATGCACTAAACGTTTAGAGACTTTTCTTAGTGAATCGAGAACGCTTTCTTCCTCTCGAATCATGTGTCTTAAGTCAGCTAAAACCATAAGATAATTCGCGCCTATTGACTCCGCTACCTCATATGCCTCTATAACAGTATTTATAAAGTTGCTTTCCCTTTTAGAAAGTGGTTCTATAGCGAATATAACACCATATTCTTGTCCAGCTTTTTCAGCCTCTTTAAGAATCGCCAAATTTCTTTCTCTTCCAACATCAAATGGCATATCTGGCGGTATATTTCTTGCGAAAGATGAACCCCAAACTAGTATCCTGCAATCTATATCGGCGGCTGCTTCCGCCAGCTTCCATGTATATTCGATGCTTTTTTGTCTAACATTTTCATCTTCAGCGACATGCCGCATCTCCCTCGGATAAATTACGTTTGCTGCAACTATTTTGAGATCAAAAGATTCGACCATGCTTCTTATTTTTTCTCGCTCTTCTTTAGAAATAATATAAGGATTTAATTGCACGGAAGCTGGAATCTCTATACCATAGAAGTTAAGTTTCGAGAGAACCTCAAGGTTTTCCGGGGTAGCTCGCATACAGCATGCCAATCTAAACAATAAAGATCACCAAGCCGTGCATTTTATTTTTGGAGTTACCTAGCACTATTTATAGTTTCCTCAATGAAGGTCTGATTTTTTCCAAAAATATTAAATCGATGAATTTCCTTAACTAAAAAGGATCAATGATGATGTCTCATTCGAACAATATAGATGAATCGATTTTTGACTTAGAAAGAAAACTGCTAATATGGACTAAACCATCTAAATCTTCTTCTGAGTCGATGCCTCTTGGTAACGGTGATGTAGGGCTTAATGTTTGGGTTGAGGAAGGAGGTGATCTTCTTCTATATATAAGTAAGACTGATGCATGGGATGAAAATGCAAGATTAGTGAAGGTTGGAAAAGTACGCATAAAATTTGCACCAAATCCGTTTAATAATTATTCATCTTTTAACCAGATTTTAAACTTAGCGAGGGGAGAAATTGAAATTTCATGCGTAAAAGAAGAAATGAAGATTAACATTTTGATATGGGTCGATGTTGATCAGCCAGTTATTAGACTGAATGCTCGCTCTAATAAGAGGGTTAACATGGAGGTTATTCTTGAACTATGGCGAAATAGGGAAAGGGAACTATCTAAGGAAGAAATTGAGAGCGCTTATGGAATGAGAGGTGCACCCCATCCAGTAAAGGAATATCCTGACGTGGTTTTATCTTCCAAAATGAAGGATTGTATAGTATGGTGCCATAGAAACAATGTCTCGATATATATGGAGACGATGATTAATCAAGGTTTAGAGGAGATAACACGCTGGTTTCCGGACCCACTACTTAACAGAACATTCGGTGGACTTATCAGAGCAGAAGGATTAATCCTGGAGAACGAAAAAACCCTAAAGAGTGTTAAGCCAAGGAAAAAGCATTTTCTTTCAATCTACCTGCTTACCGCTCAGACTAAGGATCTCGACGAATGGTTAAACAAACTCAAGATTCTTGTTGAGTCTGATAAGGAGAGAAGATTAATTGATAAAAGGACTGCTCACAGAAAATGGTGGAGAAGATTCTGGAAACGCAGCTGGATTTATATTGATGGTGATGAAAACTGTAAAATTGTTACGCGTGGCTATATTCTGCAACGCTTTATGAATGCTATTGCTGGTTTGGGCGCTTATCCAATTAAATTTAATGGTTCAATTTTTACTTTTGATCATGAAGAGAAGGGGCTTAATGCAGATTACCGAAGATGGGGTGGACCTTACTGGTTTCAGAACACTCGCCTAATTTATTGGCCAATGCTAAAGTCCGGCGACTTTGATATGATGCAACCATTATTTAGAATGTACTTGGCTTTACTACCGATGGCTGAGACAAGAGTCAGAATATACTTTGGTCATAGGGGGGCATACTTTCCCGAAACATTATATTTTTGGGGGGCATACGCGCTCGACAATTACGGGTGGAAACGAGAAGGAAAACATGTCTCTTATGTAGAGAATGGTTACATTAGATATCATTGGGAAGGAGGCATCGAGTTAATCGCAATGATGCTCGATTACTATTTTTATACTTTAGACGAAAAATTCGCAAAGGAGATTTTACTCCCACTGGCAAATGCCATTCTTCAATTTTACGATGAACATCATCAGCGAGATGAAAATGGAAAAATCCGCTTTGAGCCATCGCAAGCATTAGAGACGTGGTGGAATTGTGTTAATCCTCTACCTGACATTGCAGGCCTAACTTTTGTGTTAAATAAGCTATTACGCCTTCCTCCGCATATCTCAGACGAAAATAATAGATTATTTTGGCAACGCTTGCTTGAGGAGATGCCCCCAATTCCAGTTAAGAGTGAAAATGGAAAAAGCATTCTTGCTCCAGCTCAAGAAATTAAAGATGTCAAACCAAGAAATTGCGAGAACCCAGAACTTTACGCGGTGTTCCCATTTAGAATTTATGGGGTTGGTAGAGAAAATATTGAGGTTGCTCAAGAAACATATTTCAGCAGACGTTTTAAAGGCAATAAAGGTTGGCAGCAGGACGTTATTCAAGCCGCCTATTTAGGTTTAACATTAGAGGCGCAGGAGCTTATTATAGAGCGTTTCTCTGACAAATATAGGTACAAATATTGTAGGTTTCCAGCTTTCTGGGGACCAAACTTTGATTGGGTGCCTGACCAAACGCATGGGAATGTTGGAATGATAGCGTTACAAGCAATGTTGCTTCAATGCGTTAACGATAAGATAATTCTTTTTCCAGCATGGCCAAAAAATTGGAATGTAAGATTCAAGCTTCATGCACCTTACAAAACCATTATTGAATGCATTTATCAAAATGGAAAAATAAGACAATTGAAGGTCACCCCAAAATATAGGAGAAAAGATGTGGTGATAATGCTTTAGAGGGGAAATTTTTAAATTAATCCGCTAAAGATTGCTCTTTTTCTTTCAGCCATTCTTCATTGAAAACGGCATGCCTAATTGTTAGTCTTCTATACGTATAGACAACGTGAATTAACCCATCGGACGACTGGATAAGCTGAGGATAGGAGAATTCGCCCTCACCATTTTCAAGCACTTTTTTATACATCCAAGTTTTACCTTCATCCGTTGATAATGCAACATTAAGCGGCGAGCGCCCAACATGGGTATCATTGAATGCTAAGACAAGGTTGCCATCTCTAAGTTTTATAAGGGAGATCCCACTGTTGGGATTTGGTATTGTTGTCTCTGAAGATTGGTTCCATGTTCTTCCATTATCATTTGATCTGGACTCCCATATAAACCCTCCAATTGAAGGCGATTCTCTCTTTATTATAAACTGGCCTGGTGAAATCTCTATTTTGGTTAGCCTTTGTGGGCCGTGTAAGAACTGGTGTAAGGGGTGACTTCTTGTCCGCATATACATCATTAATGTTCCATCAGATAATTGAACAACATTTCCCTGTGCGCATCCAGTTATCGAAGTTATTGGGCCATAAGTTTCCCATGTTTCACCATCATCCTCAGAAATCATAACATAACAGCAGTTAGGCATAGCCCTCCTATCATATATTGGTAGTAGAAAATCACCATTATTGAGGATGATTGGTCTATTTCTAACCCACAGACCCATTCTCTTTCGAAATATTTTTTCTTCAGACCAAGTAAAGCCATCATCGAGACTTTTCTTATACATGATTATACTAGTTGAGCCACCGCCCTCAAGACTGGAGAAGAAGAGCCAGATGGTATCTCCGTGGGTAAATAAGACCGGATTTTGATCCGATCTTTTAGGGATATCGGCTAAAATTTTAGGGTCGCTCCATTTTTCATCATCTAGATTAAACCTAGATGAGTATATTGCTACGTCGCTTGCACCCTCTTTTGACCCGCCAAACCATGCTGCTAATAGGTCGCCGTTATTTGTTTCCGTAATTGTCGGAGCATGAACTTCGGGTATGTTGGGATTAAACTTAAAAATGTCCTCTTTCTTAAAGAATGGCCTCATACATTTCACCAAAATTAATAGAGAGACTAAGAGCTATTTATTTTTAGGGTTCGAAAATTATGAGTTATGGACAGATTGAAGAGTGCCATTAATAACGTAAGCATTATTATTGTAAGTGGCTCCTTTTATGTCTCAAAACCTCCAAAAATTGTAAGAGAAAACATAGAGTCCGGTATTACTTGGCATATTTCTTCCACAAAATCTTTAAATATAAGTCCATTCCCCTCAGGACTTGGAGGGAGAAGATTTGGACGACGCTCTTAGAGAGAACCTTTTGAAAGAGATCGTTTGGCCAAGCAATGAACCACTTATGTTCGAAAGGAGAAGAGGGGGAACAATAACTGATATTGAAGAACAATACGCTATTGCTCATTCTGAAGAAAATATTAGGAAAATAGCAGCTCTAGGCGTTAGACTTTTGCCAGCTGATGGTGGCGGTGTTCACTTCTATAAAGGTTTTGGATTTGAAATTGAAAAAGAGGAGATGCAGAATACTAAAAAACTCGTTGAGTTATGCCATAAGTATGGTATAAAAGTTAGCGTGTACATTGGTGGAACTTTATTTGCGGAGACACTATTTCTTGAGAACCCTAAAGCTCGTGAATGGGCTCAAATAGACCAGGATGGAAAACCAATTACGTATTCTGGTCATCAAACGAATAGATATTTCCCTTGTTACAATAATGAGGAGTACTTAGGATATATAAAGGAAATTGTTAGATATGCTATCAAAGAGATAGGAGCCGATAGAATCTTTTTTGACAATCCTGGTATAGGCAGACCAGAGCCCCAATCATGCCATTGCCCAAAATGCGTGAAGAAATTTAAAGATTTTCTTAGAAATAAATATGATGAGGAAACTCTTAGGAAAAGATTTGGATTTACAAGACTAGATTTAATTTCACCACCTACATGGAACATCTTTAATCAACCTTGGGATCTAATTACTATAGATGACCCATTAAAACAAGAATGGATAGATTTTAGATGTCACAGTAAAGCCGAATTCTTTAGGGAGATATATAAGTATATAAAAAGTCTTAATCCCTCAATTCCAGTTGCAATAAATATCAAGGGCATTTATGGCAGAAATAGAGCGTTCATTGAAGCCATTGATCACTCAAGATTTTCGGGTGCATGTGATTGCATGATAATGGATAGTGGAGTATACGCCCATATGACTGAGGATGGAGCGTTAATTTCGGAGATAAGGAGCTTTAAAGTTGCACGAATCTTGAACATGACTGTTGCTTCGCCACCTTGTCGCGGAGCTGGCAAAGTAGAGTGGGCGGTTGCTATGGCTTTCAATAAGCCACTTATGATCCCGGGGTTTGGATATGAGGGTGGACCTTATGGACCTAAGGACATAGAGACTTTGCACTACTATGATTTTTATCTAAAGCATGAAGATTTGTATACTAATGCAGAGAGCATCGCTGAAGTTGCTATTTTACGCTCATTTACTTCTATGGCCTATAATAATTTTAGCACACACCTAAGCACAATCCTCTTTGAGCAAACACTTATTCAGGCCAAAATACCATTCGACATTATCTTCGATCAGCAGATAGAAAACTTACCAAGGTATTCTGTCTTAGTATTAGCTAACCAGGAATCTTTGAGTGACGAACAAATTAGAAGAATTCGTGAATTCGTTTTTAATGGTGGCGGCCTAGTGGCTACAGATGCAACCTCACTTTATGATGAGTGGCGTAGAAGAAGGAGATGTTTTGGATTAGCAGATTTATTTGGTTTTGAAAAAATTGAAGATGCTCATAAAAATATGAACTTCTATGGTAAAGGTCGCGTTGTCTACATACCAAGAATAGAGCCAGCCGAGCAAATTCCTCTAAAAAAAGATGAAGAGCAAAGAAAATACATTGATATTTCGCCAAATAAGTGGAAACTTCCTAAAAACTGGTATGAGCTAGTTGAAGCAGTTGAGTGGGCCAGTAAAGGAAGGATACCATTAAAAATTTATGCACCATTAAGTGTTGTCGCGGAGTTTTATAGGAGGAATAAAGAACTGATTTTACACCTTGTGAACTTTGACGTAAATAACACTATTAAAAATATTCTAGTGGAGCTAAAAAATCCCGCAAAAAGAAGACTAAAAAGAATATCAGTTCTATCGCCTGACTATGAGGGAGAAGAAGAAATAAAGAACTACTTTGAAGACAAAGATAAAATATTGTTTAAGATACCTAAACTAGTAATATACACTATCGTTATAGTGGAATTCTTATGAGAGAAGTTTATAAATAATCAAATATTTCATGTATATTTATTATGCCAATATGTTTCTATTCCTAAATAATTGTTTAGTGCTTCGTAGACTATTCTCGCTACATGAGATCTATTTATGGCTACATGATGCTCAAAGCCATTTCTACATACATGTTTCATTAAATTCTGAAGGTTTGGCACTCTTATTACTCCATAAGCACCAAAAGTTTCAATAGAATCATCTGTTAATTCTCCCTCTCCAATATATGCTTTAAGTCTTCCGTGAGCGTCATTACTTGTTATTCTGAGAAAAGTGACTGGTCCAGTTTTTATTCTTCCAGTACAAGCTCCAAATGCGGCTTCAGAACCAACAACTTTTCCTATAATTTCACCATATCCGATCCATTTTATTTCCAATATATATTTTGGCATGTTTCCGCAATGAAAAATTATACACTTGTCTTCCTCAAATCCGTAGTTATTGTTCCAATCTACTAATGCGGAAGGAGTTTCGGAAGCTAATTGCAAAATGTACATTGATAATGCTCCTGTAACGTCAACCTCGCATGCTGAAGGAACCATTTTCTCACTAAGCATGCTCATTATAGCGCATGGCATAATTCCAAGATTCCTTTCTATGGATGTCCAGCATTGAATTGCAACTGCCTTTATATCATTATTTTTAATCCATTTTTCCATAGATAAATAAAATTTCGCTAGAACTTTTATCTTCTCTTCAGAAACTTCTACTATGTTAGCATACCTCTTTATTTCATTAATCTTTTCTTTCACTTTTGGATCTGAATCGCTTATTTTATTGACCTCAGCTATAATTTCCGATAGATCTATTGTTTCCACGGATAGCCCATATGCTTCAAGAACTTTCTCAGAGTATCTCATAGTATTAAATGCTGAGGGCCTCGCCCCGACAGCGCCCAACCTTATGTTTTTAAGGCCCTTAACAATTCTACAGACCCCAGCAAACCACTTTAAATCCTCTCTAAAGATTTTTTCTTCAGGATCAACAGTATGTAGAGTTGTTAAAGAGAATGGTATCCTATATTGAAGGAGATTGTTGCATACAGAGATTTTGCCGCAGAAACTATCGCCTCTATGGAGAGGATCCATCTGTGACATATTGTCTCTAAAAGCGTGCACTAAGATTGGAACTTTGAGTCCGCTCATTCTTATTGTATTGGCTATCGCCTTCTCATCACTAAAATTTGGCAGTGAAATAATTAATCCGTCGATTTTATCCCGATTTCTGTTAAACAGTTCAGCACATTTTTTTGCATCCTCCCAGGATCCAACGACCCCAAACTTGGTATCATCACCTGATGGGCATATTACTTCGAAGCCCTCCTCTTTTAGAACCTTAAGCATTCTTTCTCTTCCCTTTATTGCTAATTCTTCAGGAAAGAACTCTCTGTTACCCACAATTAAACCAAAAGTTATATCCATCAAAGCTCCCTCTCTACCTTTTCACTCATCTAGACTTTAACTTTTTTGTTGACTTTAAAACTTAATAATTTTTCCTCATGATAATATATTTCTAGTTTCTTTTTATGGCAGAGATTTTTTCACGACTTTCCTCCATTCATTATAGTATTTTTTCCTTTTCTCTGGAGACAATTTTGGCGTAAAAATGTCCCATTTCTTTTCTGATAGTAATTTTTCGAGGTCATCTAAACTCTTCCAAATTTTAAAGCCCAATCCACCCATTAGGAAGGAACCAAAGGCAGACATATCCTCTATTGTAGCTCTTAATACAGGAATCCCCAGAATATCAGCTTGAAATTGCATTAAAAAATTATTTCTTGCAGCTCCACCGTCAACTTTTATTTTATTGATTTTTATTCTTGAACCCTTCATTAAAACCTCTATGACATCTTTTATTTGATACGCTATTGCTTCTACAGCAGATCTTACAATATGCTCCTTTTTAGTTTTAAGAGTAAGACCGTATATTATTCCTTTTGCCCTATTTTCCCAATAAGGCGCACCTAGTCCGCTA
Organism: Candidatus Bathyarchaeota archaeon; assembly: GCA_018396405.1. GTDB lineage: Archaea > Thermoproteota > Bathyarchaeia > Bathyarchaeales > DTEX01 > DTEX01. Next base: position 3,969 of record JAGTQD010000008.1, on the reverse strand, counting down.
AAAGCCGGGACAAAATATACTCCCTCATTATCCTCTAGTGAAAGACACATTTTTTCAATATTGTCTAATTCTACACTTAATCCAATATTGTCTATAAGCCATCTTATCGTTGCACCCGTTGCGTGAACATTACCTTCTAAAATATAGGAAACATCATTGTTAATTCTCCAGCCAATGGATGTTACGATACCTTTAGGCGGAACCATATATTCATGGCCTATATTCATTGCAACTGAAGAGCCTGTTCCATAAGTTACCTTTACCATTCCTCTCTTAAAGCAACCTTCTCCGAAGAGGGAAGCTTGAGAGTCTCCAAGAACACCACTTATTGGTATTTCTCTCCTTAATAAACCTCCGCAATCGGAGAAGCCAAAAATACTATTGGATGAATAAATCTTCGGCATCGCTGAGCTCGGAATACCAAATAGATTTAATAGTTCCTCATCCCAGCAAAGTTTCTTTATGTTGAGAAGCATTGTTCTTGATGCATTAGAATAGTCAGTTGCGTGAACTCTGCCCTCCGTAAGCTTCCATATAAGCCAGCTGTCAATTGTTCCTATAAGAAGTCGATTCGTGGGAGGAGCAATATTGTCTATAAGCCATTTTATCTTACTTGCTGAGAAGTATGGATCTAAAACTAGGCCGGTTTTCTCCGTAATCATCTTTTCATATCCTCTCTTCCGATATTCATCACATATTTCTGCGCCTCTAAGACATTGCCATACAATAGCGTTATAGTATGGCTTTCCGCTATTCTTATCCCACATAATAACCGTTTCCCTTTGATTAGTTATTGTCAGACCTAGGATATTTTCTTCAGCGATTTTCTCTTTGAGAATCGAAATTACTGCTAGAGTGTTCTTGTATATCTCTTCAGGGTCATGTTCTACCCACCCAGGCTTCGGATAATATTGGGCGTGGGATAAGGAGTATTCATATATTTTTTCGCCCTTTAAATTAAAAAGTATGCCTTTAGTCGCAGACGTACTCTGATCAATAGTTATAACGTATGTTTCCTCATTGTCCAATTTGCATCCCCAAAATTATTTTCTGAATCTGCTTAAGAAATCAACTACACTTCGAGAAATTTTTTCAGGCGTAAGCCCATAATAATCAAATACTTGTAAAGATGAGCCTGCTATTGGGAAATCATCTGGTAAAGATAAAATTTTCATTGGTGTAGGGAAGTTTTGGGATAAAAACTCTGCGATGGCACTTCCCAAACCACCGCAAATTGAATGCTCTTCAACAACTACTATCCTGCCAGTTTTCTTTGCCTCTTTGAAGAGCAAATCTTCATCTAGAGGTTTAACAGTTGGCATATCAATGATTTCAGCATTGATATTACTATTTTTCTTTAGGAGCTTGCCTGCCTCCAGGCAATAATATGTTGTTTCACCAATACCTATAATAGTGACATCATCTCCTTCCGTTAGCAAATTTGCTTTTCCAATCTCAAATCTTAAATTTTCATGGTAAACTGGTGGAACAGGACCGCGCCCCATTCTGACATAAACTGGACCAGTATGCTCCACTAGCTTTTCAGCCACCAATTTTGCCTGGTTAGCATCTGAAGGCAATATTATAGTCATTCCTGGAAAAGTTCTCATTATTGCGACATCATTAACCGCATGATGAGTGTAACCTAAAGGACCATAACTTATTCCTCCGCTTACACCTATGAGTTTCACATTTGACTTTGAATATATCACATCAACCTTTATTTGGTCTATGCACCTCGCGCTTAAAAAGCAGGCTGGCATAAAAACAAAGGGTTTTCTTCCCATTTTAGATAGGCCAGCAGCTATACCTATAGCATTTTGTTCTGCTATTCCAACATCAATAAACTGGTTAGGAAGATGGTAAGAAAAAACATCTATCGCCGCAGAGAAACGAGCATCGGTTGTCAAGACGATAATTGACTTATCATCTTTTGCTAATTCAAAAAGTTTTTCAGAGAAGGCTTTTCTGCATGGTATATGAGGGTTCATCCTATTGCCTCCAGATGACGTTTCAATTCTTCAACTGCTTTTTGATATTTTTCTTCGTCCAGTTCGCCATGATGCCACCTATAATTATTTTCAATGAAACTCACACCTTTACCTTTTATAGTTCTTGCTATTGCAATATGAGGCTTTGAATTAAAAGTGAACGAATTAAGCGTATTAACTATCTCTTCAATATCATGTCCGTTCATTTCTTTAACTTCCCATCCAAAAGAAGCCCATCGGTCAGCTAACGGTTCGAGTTTCACAATAGATTCTGTATCACCTCCAATTTGTAACCTATTTCTGTCAACTATTGCAACTAAATTATCTAACTTATGCGTGCTAGCAAACATTGCGGCTTCCCAAACTGACCCCTCCTGGAGTTCACCGTCACCCATCAGTACATAGACTTTATTATCCTTTTTATCCAGTTTTAGCGCAAGAGCCATACCACAAGCGATTGATAAGCCGTGCCCAAGAGAACCTGTTGCAACATCAATTCCAGGAATATCAACGGATGGATGACCGATAAGTCTTGATCCGAAATGACAATACTTCTCCAGCTCCTCCCACGGTATTAACCCTTTATCTGCAAGAATAACATAGTATGCTTCTACACTATGTCCTTTGCTCAGAATAAATTTATCATCAGGCTTCATAACAGCATAGAAGAGGGCTACGAGAATATCGGTTTCAGATAGCGACCCACCTATATGACCCATTCTTGACTTATAAATAATTTCAACAACTTTCATTCTTATACTTATACTTTTTCTAACAAGATACTTAATGTCCAAGTGGTGAAACCGCTCCTTATAAGCGTTTTTAGATTTTTGTTCCAACTATTAGGAAATCTCCATTGAAAACTGTCATCTTTATTCGAGAGAAACCTCCCTCGTCTTTAATTCTTGGCTTAAAGATTCTTCGACCTTCAAGCTCTATTCCTTCCCATTCGTATAGTGAACTATCAACTTTTAACTTTATATCTACATTAAAAGGCGAGTAAATTACTATCTTATCTACTCCTTGCGCAACACGAATCTCTGGAGTTTCGTTCAAAAGCTTATCATTTGCAGGCACCACATCAAATAGGTCGTACTTCTCAAAGATCCACTTTGCAAATGCCACATCAAATGCTCCTGGAAAATGCAACGCTGTACTCCAATGATAAGGTGTACCATAAGAGACAGTATACCTATATTCTCGATCTAGTTTCTGCCATGACCATATTCCGTGCGCTCCATAGGCTACTCCCGCCTTTGCTCCGGAAAGGAGACTTTGCCAAACAGCCTTTCTCACATCAAAGTTATTAAATCTCCCGTATATTTCATAGGCTCTTATGGATCCCATTCCTTCATAACATGGTTCACCGTTAACTATTGGTCTCTTAACAGGCATGTTATAGAATTTCTGGGCCATTTCATATGGGCGATATTGATGCTCTTTACGATGACCGGATTGATACATGTAAAAGTCGTAATGAGGAGAATAAATTATAGATTCTGGAAGATCACTTAATCCCCCAACTAAATGCATTGTTGTTAGGGAGCCGGGAGACACACCTTTGACAATACTAAGTGCGGTACTGTAGTACCTCATTGCATCTTCTGTTGCTAAATCTGTATCTCCACTTACTATAAATATTGCATCATATTTTCCAAATCTTTCGACAACATATTCAACGTATTCTTCTAAATATTCTTCTGGTATAACCTTTGATTCATCTTTCATTGTCAGTCTTGTACCCTTAACGTAATCACACCATAAAATTACTAGAGCAGGCACAAAACCTCTTTCAACAGCCATTTCAATAATTTTTTCTGCTCTATCAAAATATTTGTTGTTTTTTTTACTAAAATCCCATTTTCCATCAGAAAGAATTTGAAAAGGATTTATTCGGTATTTTGTTTCGCTCCTATCATGCTGTGGTAAAATATTTATTTGTAAAGCATTAAAGCCTTGCATTTTTCTATACTCTAAA
>JAGTQD010000079.1 GCA_018396405.1 Candidatus Bathyarchaeota archaeon | reverse complement strand
AACATCATTTAATTATGACTTGGTGAAAGTTGGTGATTGAACAAATACATTATGCAACAACACAAAGATATAATTTTCTCCAAGATCTTGGTAATTTAGACTTTTCGAAGAGGTTTATTGAGATGAGTTTAACTTCTATGAGCGAGATAAGGGATAAGTGTTTTCAGCCATGGATTGACGTTAAAGGGGAGCAGGTGGAGGCTGAAGAACAGGAAAATGTTATTGAGGTTAGCTGTGAATGTTCGTTCTCGGTTATCTCTCCGCTGGAGCCCATACCCGATGGAACACCGATAGTGGCTGTTGACGCGTCAAGCATTAAGGTTGGTGAAACTAGAGACGGCGTTATATGTGCTGTAAGGGGCGCGGTGGTGTGGAATGATGGTGGAAAATATAGGTGTCTGCGCGTAGGCCCATTTCCATTCCATATAACAAGAGAGAGTAGGAGGATAATTCTTAAGTATCTTAATCAATTTTCACCAACAATTTCAAACTCGAATATGACGTTTCTAATTGAAGTTCAGAGCAAGCTATGTAATGCTCTAGAGCGGTGGATACAGATGGCGATATCTGGCTCTATAAGCGATAGCATAATTCTCTTCGATGGAACTCTCTCAACTAAGCCCTTAAATAGCAATGCTGACTTATTAGCGCAGATTTTGAGGAAGGCAAGGAGTAACTCGAATGCAGTTGTATCTTTCTCAAAGTTTTCGACAATTAAGTTTTTAGGAAGGAAGATAACTGATTTGATAGTTAAGCAGAAGGAGCCTTGCCTCTTAGAGATCAATGAGAACATGCTATCAATATCCTCTAAGTCGATGAGGTTGCTGGGTAAAATTTATGCTGGTAAGCTCTGTGGAAAAGGCTACGCCTTTAGAATCGACGTTGATAGAATGCTGCCAAAGGAGATGCAGGTGATAGTTATCCAGAGAATTCTTGGAAACGACTTGGTTTTCCAAGGATACCCGGAGACGCTGCGTCTAGCTCACATATTTTCAACATTTACTGCAACTGACATTATAGGTATACAACGTTTTCTAGCAAAGAAGTATGGGCTTAAGATAGTTAATTGGCCTAACCTTAGAAGAGCATTGTTCGGACCCTTCGGGACTGGCTGTGCCGGTGATTAACATTTATGCGTCTCTACAAGAAAACTGGTAACACGGTGCATATTATAAGCTTTCCAGGCGAAGATATTGAAAAAGGATGCTATCTATTGATTGAGGATAAAAGAGCTGGCAAGTCAATGATAGTTCAGGTAATTGATGTGCAATTTGCAAATGTCCCAGGTGTGATGGAGGAACTCTTACGTGAACCATTGATAAATGAGTCTAGGGGGGAGGATGTTGATCCATTTGATATAACATCACATATATTATATGTTCAAGATGCCCGCTTACTAATATGCAAGGTTCATGGAACTATAAGGGATGGAAAGATAACCTCAGATACCTCCTGGCTCCCCTCAAGAACCCACTCAGTAATATATAGGTTGCCGATCGAGCACCTTCTCGAGACAATTAATATAGCGGGTAAGTATCCGATCCCCCTAGGCGAAACAATCGAGATGAGTCCAATAGTGATAGATGCCTCTAACCTAGATGGGAAACTTAACATAATTACTGGTAGGAAGGGTGTTGGTAAATCGCATTTATCTAAGCTCCTCGTTTTGGGTCTAATTAAGCATGGAGCAACCGTCATAATCTTAGACCTAAACGGCGAGTACAGAAATCTTGGCTTAAATACCATTGGAGAAAAGAATGAATTCTACGATAGGATTCACGCCCTCATACCCGGTGAGAACTTTAAGGTAACATTAGGTCAGACGGGGCTCCCCGTATTAATGAGGATACTCATCCATGCACTTAATTTGCCTGGAACCTCATCCCGCGAGTTTAAGCATATTTGGCATTTCCTAGAGGAGAGGGGGATGTTATCTATGCATGGGCTCGGCGAGGCTATCAGGAGATGGCAATGCAACCAGCAGGTTAAAGACGCCTTATTCTCCCGCTATTACGCCCTTCTCCACACAAACTTCTTCACGGATGACCCACAAGAAGCCACTGATTTTGAGAGTTTACTTCAGAGGACTGGGAAAGAGGGCGGGGCAATAATTATAGATTTAAGCGGGCTGGCATCCGTGGATAGACAGATAGTTGTAGAGTATATTCTTGCAAAGTTGCAGGATTTATTGTCCCAATGGAAAATAAAGCCGATTTTCCTCTTCGCTGAGGAGGCTCATCTGTATCTTAGGGAGACGTACTGGGACGATATAGTCACCAGGATGAGGCATTTCGGGATATTTACAACATTTATTACAAACCAGCCAAACACTATAAAGGAGAATATTTACCGTCAAGCAGACAACATTTTCATATTTAATTTCATAAATGAGCATGACTTAGAGTTTATTTCAAGGGCAGCTAAAGTCGATGCAGAGACGTTGAGCTCAATCGTTAGAGATCTGCCCCCACATCACTGTTTAGTGTTAGGCGACGTGGTAAAGAATTTCCCGGTAATAGTTAAGGTGAGACAGCTAGATGTTCAAACAATGGGTGAGACTAGACTCTTCTTTAAGGAGGAAAACATTGCGGGGATAAAGTAGTTACTTTAGAAATTCTGCTAGGAATGTATCCCTCGCCAATTCATTCTTTAGGTATTCAACGGATTCCCTCGTGTCTATGAAGATTGATTTTACCCGCTCTATGTGTTTTGGCTCTATTATGTTATCACCCATAGTCTCCATGACTACTTTAGCCGGAAGCATTAGGTGAGCGGCGTGCCTTAGAGAATATTTTTCCCCTATATCCGCGAGCATTTCAAGAGCATCTTTCGAGATCTTTATGTCCTCCGCCTCAGCCCTTATCTCTAATATCTTCAGCATCTCATCTCTCGTTGGAAACCTTGTTCTAGCTATAAGAAGTCTATCCAGCATATCTATTGGTATCCCGTGAGGAGATTTTATGTCCATCCCCCTAACCGTGGTTATAGCCCTGTTTGTTGCCAGCACAAGCACCGGGGCAAATTCTTCTTCAAGAGCCCGGCTTAAGAATGCGAATGATTCAACATCAAGCATATGCGCCTCATCTATAAATAGGACTCCTGGGACTAGCTCGGCCTTTCGATCTTTAATGAGCTCATTTACATACTCGTCAACCTTCTGCCTAATTTCATCTGATATCTCCTCCTCCCTGAAGAGTAAGCCTCTATGAAATCTTATGTTAGCTATATCAATGTCGTGGAGAGTTACTGTATGAGTTATCGTTTTAGTCTTCCTAACAAGTCCGCTTGGTCTCTCAACAACCCTTGCAACCCTATATTCTCCAGTTTTACCCTTAGAGGTTAAGCCTCTTCCAGCAGCTCTACCAAGCTTAGTTATCCAGCCAGTCTCAGCGTCTATCTCTATGACATCACCGACTCTAACCGGTATCTCAAGGAGCTTATTAGCAATCCTCTCACCAACTTCAAGAGTCTTCGTTTCATCCTTTGTTGCTAAGGTTATTAGTGCTCCAGTCGCGATTTGAATATACGGGTTATATGGATAGGGTTCCTTCTCTATCTCCAGCTCCACGACCTCACCCTCATAAACCTCCTTTGTCTCCTTTATCCTAACGCCTATAGCCCTTCTAATAGCCTGCCTTAAGAACTCCGTCTTCTTAATAGTTAATCCATAAATTTCTGAGCCGGATATCGCCACGAATGGCACATCTTGTCCAAGCTCTCTAGCCATGCCGACAGCGATAGCTGTTTTCCCCGTCCCTGGCGGGCCCACGAGAAGAAGCCCATGGCCAGGCCTCTTGCCTTCCTTGATTAGACGAACTATTATTCCAGCAGCCTCTCTAGCTTCCCTCTGCCCTACAAGACCATCAGCTACATCAATAGCCCTTAAATTCTTATCTAATCCGAGACCAATAACGTGGCTATGAACCCCTAAACGTCTAGCCTCAGCCCTTTTTGTTTCAACCTCTTTAATTTTAATCTCGCCTGACATAGCAAAATCTAAATTAGAGGACTAATTTAAAAAGTTTATCTTAATGAAAAACGAATAATTAGCCACAATTGAGCAGAACGAGTTTAAATTAATGCTTAGGTGGTTGAAGAAGATATTTATAAAAGTTTATATTCTTGCAGGAAGTTTATTTATTATTGCGGCTGTCTGAGGGATCGATGAAGAGAGTGGGTATTGCTGAATTAAATGATGATTAGGGTCTGTCAGCAGTTCCTGAATAGTTAATTTTATGTAACGCTTCTGGGTATTATCCAGTTGTGGAATTAACGCTTTCAGTGCCCTTCGGCTACGAGTCGAACGATGAGATAAGGAGGTTGCTAGTGGATTTTAGGGACATGGTTAACTTCTGTATTAGTAAGGCTTTGGAGCATAATGTTACTGGGTTCGCCAGCCTTAGAAAGCTCGTCTATGAAGAGTAAAAAACGATGGGATTACTCGACGCATTACTGCCACTTAGCTTGTCGTGTAGCTACGTCGATGCTTAAGAGCTTTAGGAGGCTTAAGCGCAAGGGATTAACTAAATGCGATAGGCCGGAGGCTAAAAAGCTCTTCATACAATTGGACCCCGTTCTCGTTAAGTTTGAGGGGGACAGGCTCAGAATATCCGTTAAGCCAAGGAAGTTCCTATACATCCAGCTGAGGTTCGGTGATTACCAGAGGAAGTTTATTGAAGAATGGAGATCTGGAAAGTTGAGAGTAGGTGAGATATCCATAAATGAAAACAAGGATGTTGATTTGTCGAATCCTGATGACTGGATAGCAATAGATATTAATGAGTCAAACGTTACGGCAGTAAGCTCTAACCCGCATATCTTAAGAATTGAAAACAACCTTAGGACAATCCATACAACCTACTTCAACATTATCAGAAGAATCCAAAAATTGATAAGGCTAATCTTGAGGGCTTACTAGTCGTATACATCAATCCTAAAGATACCTCAAGCCTGTGTCTATATGTGGAGAAAGATTGGCTTCGAATAGATACAGAATTGTGAGATGTAGATGCTGTTATGAAGGAGATAGAGATGTAACCGCATGCCTGAACATGCTCAGGATGAGGGGAGCCCCGTTGCCCCCGAAAGCCCTCTATGAGCCTCAGATAATAGAGGTAAGAGGGGAAGGGATGAAAGTCCATGAATCCCACAACGGTCGCTCCGTCGGTTTCAAGATTTTTTCACAGTAGCTATCAATATTATGAGGTATGAATTCTTTTAGAGTATGAGCGTTGCCCCTGCTATTTTAATCCCTTCCTTCGGGTCCAATATTATCCCGTACTTGTCCATTGTCCCCGAGCCTACTATTAGTTCTGGTAGTCTAATCTTCCTGCCTTCAAACTCAACCTCTTTAACGAATTCATCTATGACGAATACGGTTTCTGGCAGCTCGAAGCCATCTATAATTATGGTGAGCTGAGCGTACTTGTCGGCTTCAATATAATTGCCATTGATCCAGCAGAGTT
>JAGTQD010000078.1 GCA_018396405.1 Candidatus Bathyarchaeota archaeon | reverse complement strand
ACTCAGCGGATCCAAGTTTTTAGGTAGTTTATGAAGCTTTTTATAGCTATCTTGAAGGCTGGAAGGGCGTATTTGCCAAAGTTTTTAACTAAAGTTTTAGGTGATAGGTAAAAGCTTATGTAGGCTTTTGTAATAAGATCCTGGAGATCCTTAGTGCTTATATTTTTTAGAGCCATTACTGGTTTAAGTGTAGTGTATTTTGACCAGTCTCTTGTGAGTAGCAATCCATCTTTTTCAGCCATTTCATAAAGCTCTGTTCCAGGATATGGAGTCGCGATAGTGAATTGAACGTAGTCAACCTTCAATTTCTTCGGGAAAGCGAGTGTGCTTTTAATTTCTTCCCTTGTTTCGTCTGGGAAGCCAACTATAAAAGACCCCATTATCTTTATACCAATATCTTTTGTCAACATTACAGCCCTTCTAATCTGCTCAATTGTTATTCCCTTCTTTATGAAATTGAGGATTCTTTGGGATGCAGATTCAATGCCATAGTATATAAAGGAGCAGCCAGCCTTCCTCATCTTTTCTAGGAGGCTTCTCGAGATAGTGTCGACCCGTGACCCGCAAGCCCATGTAATATCTATTCCCCGCTTCTTGATTTCCTCGCATATCTCCTCAACCCTCCTCTGATTCAGTGTAAATTCGTCGTCTGAGAACTCGATGCTTTTAGGGTTATACTCGGACACTAGAAACTCTATTTCGTCAACAACATTTTTTGCACTTCTAGCCCTATATTTCCTCCCGAATATCCGTGACGAGGAGCAAAAGATGCACTGGAATGGGCACCCCCGGCTAGACATTACATGGCAGACTATAGCCTTTTTCCCAAGAACTGTATATTTATCCATTGGTAGGAGATGCCATGCCGGGAAGGGGATCGAATCTAAATCCTTTATAAGCGGCCTGGGCTCTGTCCTCACAATCTCTCCATCCTTTTTCCTGAAGGCTATCCCCCTCACATTTGATAGGTCCATTCTCTTCTTTATAGCCTCACTAACCTCAACTATCGTCTCCTCCCCCTCACCTATACATACAATGTCGACAGCCGGACACTCCCGAAGGGTCTCTATGGGGAGGAATGTTGGGTGCGGGCCACCGAGAATTACTGTTGAGTTAGGGCAAACCTCTTTTGCCGCTTTTGCCACAGCATAAGCATCATAGATCATTGGCGTCGACGCAGTTATACCAATAATCTCCGGCTGCTCTCTATTGACAATATCTCTTACCTGAGGCACCTGGAAATCTAATGCTGGCGCATCAATTATTTTAACTTCATATCCGCTTCTCTCAAGCATAGAGGCTAAATAGGCTAGACCAATTGGCGGAGCTTTAATCCCGATGTCAAACAGCTCAGCGCTGCGAGATGGGGGATTTATCAAAATCACCTTCAAGATAAATCACCCACCGTTTTTCTATGGTTTTCTGGCCAACGCTATCGGCATACGATTTAAGCTTGGCTCCTCAAGCTCCCTAATACACCCTGGATCTGGTGCAAGATAGTCTCCATGATATGCGTAAGCCCTTGCCCTGCACCCACCACAAATATACTTGTATTCGCAGTGACCACATCTACCCTTAAGCTTACTCCTATTCCTCAAGTCATTCATGACCTGCGAGTTCAGCCAGATCTCTTTTAAAGGCTGTTTTCTCAGGTCGCCGACAACGATCGGCATGAAAACGCATGGCGTAACTAAACCGTTCGGTTGAATGGCACAATACAACCTGCCAGCGCCACATCCGCCCAAAAAATCAACCAGCTGCTTAGCTTTTCCATGGAGGGTTAATGCAGCAAAATGCGTTGGCGAGAGAATATCTGCTCCATCCTTTAATGACTGCTGAAGGCAAACTCTGGAGAATTGGGGGGCTGTGGAAAGGACTTCTATCCCCCCGCTCACCAACTCTTTATATAGGTATTTAAGGAGATCTTCCCTTTCAGCTGGTGAAAGATCTAACTGGGCGATTTCCTCCCCACGCCCAGTTGGTATAAAATTGAAAACTATAACCCTCCTCACGCGCAATTTTCTGGCTAGGTCGATTATCTTCGGTATCTCATTTATATTATACTTTGTAGTGGTCGTCGCAATACATGTGAACATTCCAGCCTCAACGGAATTAATTATACCCCTTACCGTTTTTTCAAAGCATCCATCTATGCCCCTAAATGATTCATGCGTCTCCTTTGTCGCTCCATCTAAACTTATTTCCAGATATGCGACGCCCGCCTCTTTTAAACGGGCTATATTATCCTTTGTAAGCAGGGTTCCATTCGTGGCTATTGAGACATATAGTCCGCGCTCATAGGCATATTTAGCGACCCTAAAGAAGTCTTCGCTCATCAATGGCTCTCCACCTGAAAATGCTATCATAGAAACATTATTCTCAACGAGTTGATCAACTATTGCAAGTTTCTCCTCTGTTGAGAGCTCGTCGGGGGTTGGCCTATCAGCGCGCTGATAACAGTGCCTGCACTTGAGGTTGCAAGCGTTTGTATAGTTCCAAACGACGAGGAATGGGGCTGGAGTCTTATATGGTCTCGTTACACCGTAGAGACCAATGCCGCTTAAAACATTTACTACCCCCCTTCTAAAGTATGGAGCTTTCAGGGCTTCTTTCAGATATTTTCTATCAACGTTTAATCCTATGCAGCCGAGGTATACTGTTGATTTTATGATACCTGAGAAAATAAATCTGGTGATGGAATGGCTAGAACTGCCAACCCCGGCAATATCTTCAAGCGCGGCTTCAAGATAACTTTTCCCATCACTGAAGCGGTGATTACATGAAAAACGGAGGACGCGGCGGAGGAGGGGATTTTCGAGAAAAGAAAGAAAAGCATTTATTGATGATGAATCCGTTTTGCTCATTTTTTCCCTCCAAGCAATAAGACCATTATTTCTTTGCATTTAAACCCTATATTTAACCTTTACGTAAAATAGCTGTTTCTCTTCCTTACTATTGCCTTATCTTAGCGTCTTATTAAGTAACACCATGTAATTGTTATGATAAATAACTCGTCGTTTTGCCCGCGTAACTTAATAGGATCCCCCATCTAGGAAAGCTGGAAAGTGTTATCCAATATTGATGAGGCTCTTAGCGCGACAGCAATACTTCTTGTATAAACTATTATAGTTATGGTTAGAGCAAACCATATTAGCATAAAAAGTAAATATCTATTGGGTTTTTCCGCGGAGAGCGATTTTGGGAGCTTGAGCTTTAAATATGGCAGAAGGAACGCTGTCCGTTTCGCATATTCCTCATATTTTCTCCCGTGAATCCTAAGTAAGCTCCTTTCCTCCAGACTTGCTAAAATTAGGTATCCAGTTAATAGAGATGCCCATGCTATAAGCGATACTGGCCTAAGAGATCTAACGGTTATTCCGAGAGACAAAAATATTATCCCAAGATACTGCGGGTGCCTAGAGATCCTATAAATTCCATTAGTAATCAAATCTCCTCCCCTCTCCAGGTTTATCAGCCAGGAGATGAAAGATGCCATGAAGATTGCTGAGCCAGCTGCTACCAGGAGTGAATCTATGAGACCCCATCTGAAGAGTGTTGGGAAGAAAACGTTATCTCTATTAAGCATGATTACATAGGTAAGCCAATATAAGCTCTCGCCAGGATGGAATGGGTCGGGAATATCTCTTAAAATAGTCCAAGGCCATGTGAGGATAGCGTAGACTCCGACTGGGATAAACATTATGAAGAGTAGTGGATTAAATATTACGACTAGTGATGGCACAATATCTATTAGAGCGAGGATACATCCTACGATTCTTTTAAAAGAGCATTTAATTTTATTCCCCACCTTTAAAATCCCCCTTAATTATCGGTTTATTCCAATCGCCATATCTTATCCATAGGAGGGATGCGACACCACCTATAACATTGCTTAGCGCCATAGCAAACCAGATCCCCCATGAACCTGCATTAAGTATGAAGGTTAGTATATAACCTCGTAGTATATTTAGGCCAACCACTATACAATTAACGAGAGCTGGTTTTCTCGTCTCGCCGACACTTTGGAGTATAGTAGTAAATGTTAATGAAATATAGCCTAAAAATATATCGAACGCCACGTTAGCAGTTTCGGGGTAGATAGGTTTGAATAGAGGTTGATTACTTATACTTCTCTGATGTCTAGAGATTACGAAGAACTGCTTAGGCCGAAAGATGTGGCAAAGATATTTAACATCTCGGTTAAGACTCTCTGGGAGTGGCAGAAGAGGGGTATTATTAGGGCTGTTAGGCTCCCAACTGGTAAGCTCCAATATCCTAAGAGTGAAGTTGAAAGATTATAGTGGTTTTAAACCTTCAGATGCGGGGAGTAGGGTTCCCCCAAAGAGCCCTCAATGAGTTAATCGAGAGGGAAGGGTTAAGTAGAGGTGATAAAATACTATGAATCTCTACTTAACCCAGAACCCATTATGCTTGAATACTTAATCACATCACTAAAAATCTCTGAAGGCGTACTTATTAACTGTGTAAAAATGTGTTCTTTTAATGTTAGAAGCGCTAGGCAAAGAGAGAATCCTGTAAGGAAGGATATTGTGAAGAACCTTGAAGCAGATTGGCTGGCCTCTCTGTAAGATCTCCCTCCAACATACTGTGAAATTATACTTAGGCTAGATGCCGTTAAAGCCATTGCAAAAGTGTTAAAGAATATGTAAATTGGTCATACTTGCCGTGGAACTGCCACAAGAATATCGCTGTATTGACTTAGCCAATAAGCGTCCGCAGTATTATAGACAATAATTATCATCTGATTTAGAAGGGGGAGGAGCCCCCAACCACAATAATATACGGAGAATTGGCCCGTAAACAATTTTATCTCGATATCTACCTATAGAAATTGTTTCTCCCAGCTCGCCCCCTGCGTTAGACATAGCTTTACGAAATATGAGGTGTCTCAATATAAAATTTTCTGCCTTCTAAAGAACTTAAAGCGCTTTAACAATACTTTTATGGTATTAGCGGTATTATCTCCTCCATTATGTAATTTACGAAGTCTTCCGTTGAACTCTTGCTGAAAAGTGTTATGACACAATTTCTTGTTACTCCAACCACGATGCCTCTTTTCTGAACCTCAAAGACGACATACCATATCTTTCCATGCCTAAGATATTCTTGGTATAGGCTTGTATCCGCTAGGTCTGAACCTGCCAGACAGAGTTTTTCTATGCCAGGTATATCTATATTATCAAACCATATCAGTTTAGTCGCCTGCGGATTTGATTCATGGAGAGCCCTAAGTTTTTCGTGTGGGATCTCGACCTCAAGTATAGCGTGGGGCTTTATGAATAAAATCTTGCTGAGCGTATTTGCAACATAATTTGTAAGCAGCTTTTTCAGGCCGCGGGCCGTTGATGGAGCCAAGACTATCAGGAAAAATCTATTACCAAATTTCTTGATCCAAAACGGTGACTCCTCAGTGGCAGGAGTCTCTATAATTTTCCTCCTATAAATTCTACTCCTGATAAAATCCCTGCAAAAGATCCCAGAAATCATTTCTTCGCCAAGCTTTAAGTCTAGTATC
>JAGTQD010000077.1 GCA_018396405.1 Candidatus Bathyarchaeota archaeon | reverse complement strand
AAACTTTAGTGTTATTTCATCAGTGTAGTTTAGGTCTACGTATCCGTCCCAAGCTATTATAGCTTTAACGTTCCTCTCAAATAATCTGCTTATCACATGTTCTGAGTTTGCTCCATTACAGCCCATCAATATTATAATTGAGCCGTTTAATCCGTCCTGATTCATGTAGCCTAGCATGTCAGCCCTAAGCGTAAAATATGCCTCCTCAAGACGAGCGTCGCCTCCCTAACATCAAAGTCTATTAAGTTTAGCACGGCGATTAAATGTGCTGCTTAATTGCTAAGTGCAGCCTCGCTAAATCCAAGGCTAGCTAAATGATCCAGCAACCTAAGCGCAATATCGCCATTCCTAAGCCCGGCGATAATCCGCCTATAACACTCAACCCTCCTAGTGGAGTCATAGATCTCCTCCCTCAATCCAAGCCCTGAAAAAGAAGAATCTGCAGAACTTAAAAAGCGAGGGAATGTGAACCAAAAGACTGGTGGACGGGGAGGGATTTGAACCCTCGACCTCGGCGATGCCAACGCCGCGATCATACCAGGCTGATCTACCCGCCCATTACCAAAATTTAGTAATTTAAAAGGTGGTTTTTAAGTATTTTGTCTTCTTTCCAGCAGGGTCTTTTCTATTTTGGGGAGAAGGTTTGGAGTTAAGAATTTTAGCTTATGTCAGATTCTTAAAATAACTTCTTTAACATATTTTTCCATTATTTTTGAGAATCGTTTTATTGTGTCCTCTGTGTATGGTTGGATTTTTCTGTATGCTTCATGCATTGCGTTTTCTGGTATAAACTGTTGGAAGGCGAAGCGCTCCGCCCCTTTTATGATATCCCCTATCTCCCGTATATCTTCCTCTTCAACTATTCCTGGCACAACCGTACATCTAAATTCATACTCAACTCCGCTTCCCTTGAGGATGCTAATTGTTTCAAGTAATGGTTTAATGTTCTCGGCTCCAAGCAGATAATATTTTTTGGGCGATGTCTTGACGTCTACGGCCACATAATCAACATGGTTTAGGCAGTCTTTAAGTCTCTTTGGGAAGAAGCCGTTTGTATCAAGTTTTACTGCGAACCCCCTCTCCCTTAATCTTCTAATGAAGGATGGCGCATCCTCATGTATTAGAGGCTCCCCACCAGTTATTACGATGGAATCAACGAATTTTCTCCTCTTTTCAAGCATATCTAGTATTTCATCCTCAGATATGAATGGCCCCTGTGGATCGATTATTATCCTCCAGTTTTGGCAATAGGGACAGCGGAGGTTGCAGCCGGGCGTGAATAAGACGCTAGATATTCTTCCAGGAAAATCAATTAGACTCGTCTTCTGTATGCCACTAAACTTCAAAATTATGAAGCCCCGCCAACAATCCCTTTAAATAGATGCTTTCTGGGTTACAAGCGCTATAGATTTATCAAATGTCCTCCTTATTCTAAACTCTGACCGCTTCCCGTCATTCCATTGATCCACTGGCCTTAAATAGCCGACTACTCTTGAGTATACTTCGCATCTAGCCCCACATTTTGGGCAAACTTTATGTTCACCGCTCATGTATCCGTGCGTTGGGCATATGCTGAAAGTTGGCGTTAAAGTGAAGTATGGTATGCGATAGTTATGCGTAACCTTTTTGGCAAGCATCGCCGCGCTCTCCCAAGAGTATAGCCTTTCTCCTAGAAATATGTGAAAGACTGTGCCGCCAGTATATAGCGGCTGGAGCTTATCTTGGTGCTCAAGAGCCTCGAAGAGGTCTCCTGTATAATCTACTGGCAAATTAGTTGAGTTTGTGTAGAATGGTTCAGCGCCCATAGAAAGATACTTTTCATTTGCAACTATTATGTCAGGATACTTCTTCTTATCTAGCTTAGCAAGCCTATATGATGCCCCCTCAGCGGGCGTAGCCTCTAAGTTATAGAGGTTGCCAGTTTCCTCCTGATACTCTAAGAGTCTCTCGCGCATGAACCTCAGTGTCTTAACCGCGAACTCTAAGCCTTCCTCTGTCTCAATACCATAGCCAAACATGTTTAGGAGCGCTTCATTCATGCCTATTATGCCGATAGTCGAGAAGTGGTTCTTCCAGTATGCGCCAAATCTCTCCTTGATGAAGCGCAAGTAATGCCTAGAATATGGATATAATCCATTCTCGGTAAACCTTTCAAGAACCTTGCGCTTTATCTCCAGGCTGTCCTTAGCCAAGTCCATTAGCTCACCGAGCCTCTCGAAGAATCTATCTTCGTCCTTTGCTAGATATCCAATTCTCGGCAGATTTATTGTGACAACACCGATCGAGCCCGTGAGTGGATAAGCACCGAAGAAGCCTCCCCCACGCTTACGCAGTTCTCTATTATCTATTCTTAGGCGGCAGCACATTGACCGAACATCTTCAGGTCTCATATCGCTATTCACGAAGTTTGAGAAGTAAGGCACACCATACTTAGCGGTCAATTCGAATATTTTCTGCGAGACTGGTGAGTCCCAGTCGAAATCTCTAGTTATATTATATGTTGGTATTGGGAAAGTGAATACCCTTCCCCTAGCATCTCCCTCAGCCATAACCTCGGCCAAAGCCATGTTAAACATCACCATCTCATCCATCATCTCAGCATATGTATCATCAACCAGTCTACCGCCATAAACTACTGGCTCATCCTTCATGAACTCTGGAATCTTAAGGTCAAGCGTTATATTTGTGAAGGGCGTTTGGAAACCAACCCTCGTGGGAACATTTATGTTAAATATGAATTCCTGAAGCGCCTGCTTAACTTCATCATAGTCTAGGCCATCATAGCGGATGAATGGTGCTAAGAGTGTGTCAAAGTTGCTGAACGCCTGTGCCCCGGCAGCCTCACCCTGTAGTGTATAAAAGAAGTTGACAACCTGGCCAAGGGCGGTCCTAAAATGTCTTGCAGGTTTACTCTCAATCTTGCCGGGCACCCCACCAAATCCTGAAAGCAAGAGCTCCCTTAGATCCCACCCGACGCAGTATGGCCCTAATACCCCGAGATCATGAATGTGAACGTCTCCGGAGTAGTGGGCCTCAGCAATATTTGGCGGATATATCCTATTAGTCCAGTATTTCTCTATAACCTTTGTCGTCAAATAATTATTCAATCCTTGGAGCGAGAAGCTCATATTCGAATTTTCGCGGACATACCAGTCCTCCAGGTTAAGGTATTTCTCGACAAGCTCGGTGGAGCTGAGTATCTCAGCCATCTCTCTTAAATCTTGATGCTGCTTCCTATATAATATAAAAGCCTTAGCAGTCTTTGCATGCCCATTCTCTATAAGGACCTTCTCAATAATATCTTGAATCTCCTCAACAGTGGGCACACCGTCCTCGCCGAAGCGCCTTTCAATCTCCTCAACAACCTTGTCGCTTAGTCGTCTTGCAAGCTCCTTATCTTTACCGCCGACAGCCTTGGCAGCCTTCCATATAGCATTAGTTATACGTTCTTGATCGAAGGGCTCAAGCCTTCCATCCCTTTTCCTGACATACCTCAAGCAACAAATCACCTCAAAGATTATGTCAAGGATAACGTGTAGGCGCGGTATACATCCCGACATAAAAATTGGACATACAAAAACTTAAATTTGATTATCAAAAATTTTAGACTAAAGAAAAGGGCTATAAAACTAACGGAAAGTAAAAAGCCTGAAGAAAGAGCTGTTTTTTAACTCTCTAAAATCTCCATCATCTAAAAACTTTTAACATAAAATGGGAAAGTAAAGTTTTTATCCACGATATCTCCATTCTCTTTACTGGAGGGGAGAGGCCAGGGGAACCAAATTGTGGTGGTAGTGTTTTTGGTTTGGGGTTCCCCATGAGCCTCTCCCCTCCCCGCTGTTATAGGGAAGAAAAGGTTGAGATGAAATTTTTACTTAAGTGTTTCGAGCGGCATGTCCACTCTTTTCTGTATAAATGATATATGCTTTATACCATTTCCAAGTTTAATGTAATGCCAAGTTGATTTGGGGTTAAATGGGCAATTGTTCAGTGCGGCTTCAATAACTTTATCTTTTGTTATCTTAATATTTTCTAAGTTCGATTTTAAGCCTATTTTATCGCATGTATAGTCTACGCAGCAGGCAGGTATTTTTGTGCATCCTAGAAGACGTAAGGCATCCACCCTGTGGTGGCCGTCGATTATAACCTTAGTTTTTTCATCTATTACAATAGGCCTCTTGAGAATACCATCAGAGAATATCTCATCTTTAAGAGATTTTAATTTAATGCTATCCGTGTTCTCATGAGGTTTAAGATCTGAGATACTAATTAGTCGTATGCGAAACTTTATTGGAATATTGTTATTTTTTGATCCCAAGCGTTCTTCACCGTGATTGTTAATAATTGTGTTTTTATGTTATATTTAAAGCTTTTTAGATCAAAAATGTGCATAAAAGAGACACCATACTATCCTCCTAGCAGGGTGAGTAGAAGACCAAGAAAAATCGGGTAGAAAGCAAAGTTATGGAAATATCTAAGGGTCTTTTTTAGAAGCTTTAGTGAGATATAACCTAAGAGCGCCGATGTGAGGATTCCAAAGAATATGTCTTCGATTTCCAGCCCGGTTTTGTAGAGGATCTCGTGCTGTGTTATTAATGTTATTATTAGCCCTCCAAGCACGGCTGGAATTGAGAGTAGGAAGGAGAATTTGAAGGAATATTCGCGTTCTACGCCGAGCATTAATGCTGTAGAGATTGTCAAGCCACTTCTGGATAAGCCAGGTAGTAATGAGAAGCCTTGTACAGCTCCAATTAGGGCTGCCTCCTTAAAGCTTATATGGCGCTTCTCAGGGATCTTTATTCTTGAGAGATAGGTGCTTAGCCCAGAAAGAAGAAACAATATTCCTATAGCCCTAACCTCATAAAAGAGGGGTTCAATTATTATTGTTACGAGACCTGTAATAGCCGTGAATATTGTTCCAATGATAATTCTTTGGAAGATCGTGCCCCCTTCGGATCTAGAGAGATCAAGTCTTATAAGCGCCCTTAACATTTTTTCTATATCTTTTCTGAAGAAGATTGTTGTGGCTGCCAATGTTCCAGCATGTAGTATAATGGTGAAAAGTGATGGTAATTGTAGTCTGAGGGCTCTTTCAGCCAGCTTTAAGTGTCCAGTGCTGGAGACCGGGAACCCCTCGGTTAAACCTTGAATGATGCCAAGTAAGATTGCCTCGAACCTCATTTAGCCTCCTCAAACAGTAGATAGAACAACTTTATAGAACTATCTTCATAAATTTTATTTTGGGTAAAAGAGGGGTTCAAGATGCCCTCAATCGAAATTCTGACCATTAATGATACATGTAAAAACTTTGAGGATTTTCTTGAGATCGTCTGGAGGGCCATAGAATATTTTCCTAAGGGCGTATGGGATGAAATTAAATATCTTGGCAATATTATTATGAGACATGATATAAAGATAGAGATAAACGGAGCGCCTTACGAGGCGTTCATTTTCAACAATTTGCTTGATAAAGTTAAGAGAATTCGAATGGCAATAAAGACAAAGGATCTCTTATTAGCTGTAACAGTGGATCCCGTGGTAGCAATATATTCTAGGCTCGGATCTAAGGGGGTAAGGCGGATGGCTAATCTAGTACACGACTATGTATCAACGGATATTGGCATAATTTCTCTATTTGCCATAGAGGGTGAATCTGCCGCCATGGTGGCCGCGCATGGGCTGGGGCATAGTAGAGGCCTGAGACACCATGGTAAACCCATAGATCTAATGTATGAAGGGCTTCTCGAAAATAAGACATTAGATAAAGAGGGATTCTGCGAGAGCTGCCTTAGAAAAATAGTCATAAATAAGGATTTTTAGATAAAATAATCCATTTTTAATCCCCATTCAGATCGGA
>JAGTQD010000076.1 GCA_018396405.1 Candidatus Bathyarchaeota archaeon | reverse complement strand
GCTGGCTCCGATCATAATACTCGCCACGAATAGGGGCATGACGAAGATTCGTGGAACAGACATGATCTCGCCTCACGGGATACCGCTAGATCTGCTCGACAGGATGTTGATAATCTCCACGAGGCCCTACACCAGGGATGAGATCAGAAAGATCATCGAGATAAGGGCGGCTGAGGAGAAGGCTCGGCTCAAGGCCGAGGCGCTGGAGAAGCTCACGGACATAGGTGAGCAGACGACGCTCCGCTACGCTGTCCAGCTACTAACTCCGAGCCAGATAATAGCCAGGGAGAATGGGAGTGAGGAGATAACGCCCGAGGATGTGGAGATAGCCGTAAAGCTCTTCAGCGATATCAGGAGATCGGTTCAGGAACTCGAGAAATGGAAAGATAAATATCTATACTGACGAGGCCCAACGAGCTCCAGTTCCAATTTAAACTACCTTTTGAAGAAGCAATTTACCATCGGCTAAAGCTTCAAACCAGCTGGTGAGCTCCACGCCTAATCCCGGCTTCACCCTGGGAACTCTTGCCCCAAGAATGAATGTTTCAAGTGGATCCTCTTTAACGATATTCACCTCGAAGAGTAATAGATCGCTATCTAGATCAACATTCACCACACCACGAATAGCAGATGCGTAATGCATCGCTGCTGAAATCGCTATATGCGTCTCCTCATTACATCCGACCATCAGCTTGATCCCGGCGTCATTAGCTTTTTGAGCAGCTTTAACTCCATAATATATTCCGCCTATCTTTTGAAGCTTAATATTTACTCCAGAAGAGGCTCTTTCATCTATAATCCTAGTGATGTCTTTTAATGTTGCGGCAGATTCATCGGCAAATACAGGTATAGGCGATTCCCTTGAAACAATTTTAAGAGCATCTAAGTCATCCTTTGGAGTTGGCTGTTCGACCAGTATTAATCGATCCCCAACCTCATCATACATCTTGTTAAGAACCTTGATCGCCTGCATGGGATCTCTATATCCTTGATTCGCGTCAAGCGTGAGCTCTCCAGGGAAGATCTCAGCAACCTTTAAAACTCTTTCGAGGTCTTCTTCGGCTTTTCCAGATAACTTGAGCTTTATCCTTCTTAACCCATATTTGCCGAACCTTTCCATGTAATTTCTTACGGTAGCGAGCGTCTCCTCTATTGTCTTTATTCCTATTGTGAGCGTCGTGGGGATTCTAGATGGCTCGTGCGCTCCTAAAATGTCGTAAACCGGCCGTCCTTCAGTCTTTCCTACCGCATCATAACACGCCATGTCTATCGCAGCCTTACCAGTTTGACTTCTTAAGCCCGTCTCCTCCTCTAATCTAGAAAGGGTTTTGTGAATCTCCTCCACATCTAGCATCTGCCCTGCAAGTTTTTTCGCCGCGAGTTTCATGAAACTCAAAGCCTCTTCTTGAGAATCCCCCGTTATCGGCTTGTCTGGCGAGGCCTCACCATATCCTCTAATTCCTTCGCTTGTTTCTAGAACTACGAGGCAGTTATGGGCATGAGTATAAGTCTTGAAGGCTATTGTAAAAGGCTCTCTTAACGCGATGTCGAGTTTGAAGACGCTAAGATTTCTAATTCTCACTTTCCTCACCAGCTAATCTCTTTCACAAATCACCTCATAGAGGTCTGGCCTTCTATCTCTTAGTAGCTTAGTAGCCCATCTCGCCTTCACGACTTCGTCGGTATCTATCTCAGCAACTATAATATCTTCCTCAAATTCTTTAGCCCTTTTCACGATTTGGCCAAGCGGATTCACTATTAGGCTTCCTCCAAACGCAGTCTCCTCAAGCTTTTTCCCATGAAAATCAAAAATCTCCTTACCTACTTTATTTGTCGCCACGATATAATATCCGTTCTGATAAGCCATAGCAGTAAGCTCATTGTACCACATATACCTGAAGCCCTCCGGAGACGCGCTCGAGAACGCAACAATTTCAGCACCTTTAAGTGCTAAAACTCTCCACGTCTCAGGAAAATCTCCATCTTGACAAATCAATATTCCAATTTTGCCAAGATCCGTGTTAAAGACTGGTATTTTGTTTCCCCTTCTAAAGATCTCCGGCTCCTCGCTTATAATCTCCCAATGAAGATACAAAGCTAGATGAGTTTTTCTATAAACGCCTACTATATCGCCACTAGGCCCTATTAAAGCTGCCGCATTATAGAGTATTCCAGGAAGTTCCCCCCGCTCCGGCATTCCCACGACTATATACATGCCGTATTCTCTAGCTTTCTCGCCTATCTTCTTAGTCGTTGGGCCCGGAATTGGCTCAGCAAGCTTAAGGAACTCCTCGCCGCAATTAAATCCTGTTAAGGCCAGCTCTGGGAGAACAGCAAGCCGGACTTCCTGCTTTGCAACTTCATCAATCATCGATAAGATTTTCTTAAGATTGTACTCTTTATCACCGAGTTTGGCAGCCATTTGAAGGCACGCGACCTTAAACCTCATATTCTCACCCAAACATCACGCATTACATTTATTGATGATATCAAACTAGTAATAAGTCTTTTTAAGACAACAAATTCAGCCTTGCGTGAAAAGATAGTCTTTTATCTTGCCATCTCTGATTTCGATAATAACCCCGCGAAGTATACCTTCACCATATTCGCTTCCAGGATTTATGCATAGAGTTTTACCTATCATATGCACTCCTCGCGATTCATGTATATGCCCATGAAGACCTAATATTGGCTGATATTTTTCAATAGCCTGTTTAACAGCTATGGACCCGCATGCACTCATTACCGGAGTCCCTCCAGGCCCTAAGACGGGTTTCAAATTCTTATCCAGCTTAGGTGCCAGGTCAAGACCAGAACCATATGGCGGAACATGAATACTGAAAATACTCTTTTCAACATTTTTCATCTCAGAGACCAAGTTATCTATTCTTGTAGCTATTTCATCTTCTTCAAGGTCTCGAGGACATCCCCAGGGCGTCTTGTTTGAGACGCCGAGCAAAAGAATTTCATGCTCCCTATCTATATTTGAGACTAACCCATCTCCTAAGATGATGTTATCATAGTGGCTCTTTAGCAACTCGTCTATTTCGTATGGATCATCGTTTCCCGGGCTTATGAATACCTTTACATCCTTGCCGCCAAGCCTCTCCTCGCAGAGAGTGATCCATTCTTTAATACGTTCTTTCATGAGATCTATCATGAGCATCTGAAGTTTATCTTTATCGTTGGAAATTGCTTCCCAAGAATTCTCGTCTACTTCATAGTAATACGCGCCTGAAGCCGCAATTTTATCCTTGGTTTCTTTGAGCTTTTCGGCGCTAGTAAATATCTGTGTTTTTCCCAAGAAGCTTACCTTATATGTGCCATTGGGATTTCTTATTATTGGAATAATGGACTTTCCACATATATCCCCTCCAAGAATAATAGCTTTAGCCCCATAAATACTTGGGGTGTTAAGAAATTTTATGAAGCATCGAGTTGAGCCGTGCACATCCGTAGCAAAGAAAAGCCTCATAGTCATACACACCGCAACTTTATCGATTCATATGTTTTCCTTTTAGTATGGTGGAACTTCCTTAAAGGATAGCTCCAGCGGAAGACCTGTTTTCCTTCTATATAGCGATGCAACGAAGTATATCACTAGACCTATCGGGAATATCAGCATGTTGTAAAATAGGTTGGTTGGCTCCAAAACTCCTCCGAAAGTGGGTGTAAGAGTCGCATAAACTATGAACGATGTTATAATAAGCGATATTATTCCAAGAATTGTGATCAATGGTATTCCACCTATGCGCTTCTTAACAATTTCCGGCGAGGCCTCGAAGATGTCTTTACGTCTATACGGGAAGAGTATGGCAGCTAAGCTCGCAAACCACACTACCATGAATATTATCGTAGTTATGTAGAGTATGTATTCGAAGACCTTCGTGTAGAGCCATAAAGCTTGGAATATTAAGGCAAGTATTATTATCGCAATCGAGGCAACATATGGTGATCTAGTCTCCGGATGAATCTTGGAGAACGCTGACGGTATAACTCTATCAAAAGCCCAAGCAAAGATATTCCTAACAACTAAGAAAATATAGGTCATACCTGCCAGCAGTGGCGCTACAGCAAATCCTAGATTCACCAAAACTATCGCTACAGGATTATCGGTTAAAAACGGTATTAAGAAGTGCGGGAATGGCATCTCCATCGGCAGCTTATATGCCTCATGCCCGACCACAGCAAGATATGCTAGACTTCCTAGAAAAATGCCATCGTAAATCGCGAACGTTACATAGTATACCACGAAGATGCCGAGGGAGAGTGCTATTAATGACCCTGGAATTGCTATAAGCTGAGATTTGCTGACCTCTTTTATCTCACCACCGATATATGCCGTAAACCAGAAACCAGCCAAGTTCAAGAATGTGTAGATTATGGCGAAAGTAGTTATCCCCCAATCATAGCTGCTCGGGTAACCAAGTTCCTGCGCCAGCTTAAGAACCTCTTCATGGCTGATTCCTGAAAATCTATTAAATCGCTCTAAAAATGCTTGATGATTCGCTGTGGCCAACGTTGTGACGTAAGTTAACATTCCCAACATACTTATTGCGAATAATATCCAGTAGGTTCGCATTATCGTCTTTGTTCCTCTCGTAATCAGAATTGCTATCAGTATGAAATAGATCACTCCTACAATCTGTATAACTGTTGGCGATGCTAAGAATTCCGCAAGGGAATATAGCGAGCTATCTCCGCTTAATAACGCAAATGATGAAGCTATCGGAGCTATACCCCACTGCATCGTCCACGAAGGCTCAACGCCTATGGCTACCAATAGTGAAAATGTTAATGCAAGGTTTATCATGAATCCTATGCTCGGATGGATTATTCTACTTACCCAAACATAGTCTCCGCCAGATCTTGGCATGCTCACTGACATGAGATAGTAAACGAAAGCTGGAACTATTCCAAGAAGAACTGCGTAGAAGGCGGTTATAGGTAGGTATGCTCCGGGAAATAGTATCATTGTCCAAGTGATGTAGATGAAGCAGAATGGTAAGCCCATAGCAGCCATATTATACATTATCGCGCCTGACGCCGAAATCTCCTTGACCAATCCCGAAGTTGGTCTTGGAAATACCGCCATGGCATTCGGGGATACTTTCACCTTTATAAAGTTTTCATGAGTTTAGGAATATGGATATTAAGTATTGTGGTTTTGTAAATTAAATTGCTAGCGAGCATGAACAACATTAGGCCAACAACTGAGTTTTTCATAAAAAGCGCAGTAGAAATAGTCCAGCGGGCGCGTGAAGTTGGCGCTGAAGCTCGTATAATAGGGGGCTTAGCGATCCTAATTCACTCAATGGATTATATGGATTTGTTTAGAAGGCTCAGGAGGCTGAATTGTGAAGAAGATAAGCAGATAACAGATATAGACCTCATTACTTACAAAGCTCATGTAAAGAGACTTGATTCTGTTCTCACTCGTCTTGGTTATACTGCTGATCCCAGAATAGCGCTATATTATGGTGATGCTCGGAGGATATACTATCCCAGCGATAAATCCTATCAGATTGATGTCTTTATAGATCAATTGAGCTACAACCATACGATTAATTTTGGAAAGCCGAATAGCGGGAGGCTTGAGTTAGATTTTCCAACAATACCTCTTTCAGACCTATTACTTGAGAAATTGCAAATTCATAAGATAGCTGAAAAGGATATTAAGGATGTAATCCTCCTTCTTAGAGCCCATCAACTTTCAGATGAATATGAAAAAGATACCGTGGATCTTAAGAGACTTCAGAAGGTTCTCGGCGACGATTGGGAGTTCTGGTATGATGCAAAGCTTAATCTGGAGAAAGTTTCGATTTTTATTAAGAATTATGAGACTAATGGGGTTTTGAGTGATATCGAGGCTCTCGATGTTACAAGGAAGATTGAGAGACTTCTTCAATTCCTTGATGAAATGCCAAAGACAAA
>JAGTQD010000075.1 GCA_018396405.1 Candidatus Bathyarchaeota archaeon | reverse complement strand
CCTCATCCTCAGCCTTAAGCCCGCTTAAGTCCACCTCGAAGTCCTCATCAAGCAGCTTTACAACTCCTATATGCGGTGGGACTCGAATAGCGTAGTATAGGCTTGAGTATCCAGACCAAAACGCGTAGAGATGTTCTCCATCACTCATCAAGAAGTTGAACCCACCGTAGCCGGCGAACTCGTTAGCGGCATCCTCTATACATTTAACCCTCTCATGTATGCTGGCTCCCCTCCCAAGCTCCCTGAGTCGGTCCAGTATTAGGCAGAAGGCTTTTTCGGAGTCTGTCTCGCCAATAGGCTCATAAAACCTTGGGTTCGGCAGATCCCTAGTAAGTGTCCCATTATGCGCGAAACCCCACTCCCTACCAAATAGCTCCCTAACAAATGGATGGGTATTACGGTAGGCAACCTCCCCCCTAGAGGCCCACCTAACATGGCTTATAACAACCTTACCCCTAACAAAATTGGTAGACTTTAGATATGAAGCCATGGTGCTGCTCACGGAGGGATTAGACTCCTT
This sequence comes from Candidatus Bathyarchaeota archaeon, assembly GCA_018396405.1. Classification (GTDB taxonomy): domain Archaea; phylum Thermoproteota; class Bathyarchaeia; order Bathyarchaeales; family DTEX01; genus DTEX01. Next base: position 5,423 of record JAGTQD010000075.1, on the reverse strand, counting down.
AATTAGGCATATGGAGCACCCATCCAGGAGAAAAACGAGTCTAGCGTCGTAGATTTAATTAGAGATATATATGAGTGGAGTTCACGGATAGCTGACCGTATATGGTTTGGCACAGGCAGATAAATCGGATCCTTCACATTTCATTATCTTAAAGATGAGAGAACCATCTCAGTATTCACAGTATACACAGACGGCAAACTTCAACTTAATTATGGCTGGTTAAAAGATCAAATTCCCGAAGAATCTCTAAAAGAATTTCATAATAAGGATATGTAAAATCCCAACTCTATCGCACATCCAAGCCAATTTTTCAAAATATCCATCCGTAAAAGTTGAGACGCTGGCAGATCCACAAAACCTGGAAAAATTTAAAAATGCAGTCCAATGGCTAAAGACACAGACCAAACCATAAAAATCAAGACGATGCTTTTCAGATATTTCATTAACCTTTAATGCCCAGATATGAGCTTAACCCCTTTCATGAGATGATTTTCCGATTTCCTTTATATTCGAAAATTTTTACTTAAATGGTTATCCCTTAATTTTATCATTGTTATTTCCTTAGCCCTTTTAAAGTACTTTATGGCGTCCTCCCACATTCTTTCGAATGCTTCTTTGCTAAGGTGTCCCTCATAAAAATGCCTATGGAGCTCCTCACCTCCTTGAAATGCGCGTAGAAACTGGTCTCTGTATTCCTCTTCAATATTGTTGAGTATAAAGTTTATTAGTTTTCCGTGGTCCCAGTGTATAATTGGGGTGCGCTTAGCTGCCGCATACGTCTTTATTAGGGCTGTGATGGCACCCCACATTTTCTCTCCTGCTTGTTTGGTGTCTCCCTCCTCTTTGTGCTTATTAGCCTCCTCGAAATATTTTTCGCAGAGCTCTCTGTATTTGTCGGCTCTCTTAGACGGGTCTGTGCCTATGTTCCTGAGCTCATCTATAACGGCATCTTCATCCCATCCAGTCTCCTCTACAATCTCCTTAATCCACAGTTTATCCTCATTGCTCAAGGCTTCTCCCCTATATAGCCGAGAGACGACCGTAAGAACCTCTGGCCACTCGCTAATAATCTCGGCTAGAACCCCGCTAAATGATTCCTTCAAAAGGTTCCACTGGGAAAGACAGGATATCTCAATTAAGTCAGTGATTCTCTGAGGAATACTCCTAATTGGTGAGGAAATGAACTCATAAATTGAGAATGTGTAAAAAGGTTCTAGCATATTCTTCACCTAGTTCTAAACCTTTCCAGAGAGTCAAGTAGGTCTTTGAACATTCCCATCGCTTCCTTCAAATCTCTCAGACACTTCTTCTTGTCTTCCAAAGACAGTTTTAATGGATCTCTATATATTGTGAATAGGCTCGAGACACGCAGTATGAAAGCAAATAGCTTACCAAGAACTTCTGGCGGAAGCTTTAAGGCCAATGCACTTAAGCTTTCAATAGAGAAAGTTTCCTTAATAACCTCTTCAATCGGCCTCTTTTCTTCCTCCTCAATATTAATGATTAATTCAAGAAGTCTCGCATAAACTTCAAGCATTTCATTAAGTACTTTAAGCATCCTAAACTTAACATCTTCAGAGCCCATTACAGTCACTCATTATGGCTTCATTAACATTATTAATGCTTAACATCCTATATTTGTCTTTAGCAACAGATGTAAATTCAATAAAGAAAATTGATTAAATAAATATGTTTGCAATATAATTGCAACAGGTCTCTTAAGCGAACATGAGTACGTGATTTGTAATTATAAACCTGCAAGGCTAGAAAAAGTAGATCCCCAAAATAAATTAAATGAGCTTACTGGTTCCGAATGGCTTTTCTTCACGAAATCAGTAATAATGACAAGCTATCCTCTTGAATTTAAACATGAGTTAAGGCAGGAGTTAGGCACAAGTAAACCTTCTAGATTAATGGAGCTTATCATTAGATTCCTTACAAAGACTGGAGAATGAGTTTTAGATCCATTTATAGACTGACGCAACTTTAATCGCGTGCCCACTTTTATAGTTTTCAGGCCTCTTCTTACATTCACATTATTTATGGATTCTTCAGTCCGCTCATTAAAATCATCCGTATTCCAAGATGAAAGGTAATCAGCGTTGAGGAGTGTTGCCCCAGCGTAATGCAATAGGTCACCAAACTTCAAAGAAGTCTCCCTTAAATATTCGTTGACAAGCAACAGTAAATCTCTCGAGTTTAAACTTAAAAGTCTAATTTCATAGGCATCCATCACCTCTAATATCCTAAGCGCATCACCCATAAGAGAACTCGCCATACATTTAGTAAAATGTCCAGAGTGAGGGCACTAATATAGCAATAGCAATCTTTAACTGCTAGATCGAACAATAAATTACTGTTGGTGCCCAGACCATGGGAAATAAATCCATTAAAGAGATGAAGGGCACCAGAACTAGGGGTTCAAATCCCACCCCCCGCACCAAGAACCTTGCCGATTTTCCGAAACGGGGCTTAAAATTTGGTCTTCTTTTTTCGGGGCTGAGCTGGGGCTATTTCTGTTTGCTATTTCGTAAAGAGCCTTTAAACAAACTTCTTTCTGGTTTACGCCCATTTTTCTTAGTGTTACACTCAATTCCTTTGGAATTCTGAATGCGATTAGATTTTCGTTCTTTTTTCTGGATCCTTTCAGGTGTAACACCATTAAATCACGCTCCAAATAGAAAAAGATGGGGAAGTTTAGGCGAATTTCCCAATAATTTTCATTTTTCTCTTTTAAGAGTGTTTAAGGCTGTCTTGATTGCCTCGACTATGATTTGCTCTGGTGCGCATCTTTTTATTTTTGCGATTTCCTCAATAATTCTATATATTTCCTCCTCGACCTCTATCTCGCTCCACTTACTACCCTCATATTTTTCCATGATTTCTCCTGGAACCAGGTGAGATGCAGGCTTTCATAGCTATAAATAGAAACGAAGAATTAATTACAAGAGACCAAGATCTTGAAGTTATAAGTGATGTGGCTAAAAGATTAGGATACGAAGTAAAACTATCAGTCATTTAATAAGCAAGAAAATAACCTAATCTCTACTGACTAGGTTAAATATAAACATCTGATTACAAAGATTGATGAAAAGATCGTTAATTTAGCAAGGGCTTTCAATTTACTAGAAGATTTAACTAGGGCGGATGATGTGTTACCTAGCAGGTTTCTTGAAGCTCCTATACCTGAAGGATCCGCTAAGGGCGAGACTATCAATTTAAAATATATTGTTGACAGATATTATGAGTAGCGTGGATGGGATAAAGAGACTGGGCTACTAACTGAACGGAAATTAAGAGAGCTAGAAATGGATGAGGTTATTGTTAAACCCTAGGTGACTTCCTTTCGATCAGAAAATAGTCAGACTGATTAAAAAATAATGAGGGATAAGCGCCTAAAGGATGGGTTAAGGGAAGTCTTTCAGGAGGTAGATTGATGGGATATATGAGGTGTGTTAGGCCTGGCTCAGCAATATTCAGCCTAGTGATTACGTCGCATCTAATCAGAAGAAGCAGGTTATGTGAGAGGATAAAAGGGCATTTAAGAGCGTTATAAGTGACGTAGAAAGAATCTTCACAGCCCTTAAAATTTAAAACTTAACTATCTTCGGCTCAACTATGAGCCTTAATTCTCCTTTGCTGTTTACTGATGCCAAGCCTATTCCACTAGCTTCAAAAACTTTTATGTCTAGGCGCTCAGCTCTCACGCTGCTTGTTACTAGGAGCGCCTCATCGTATCCATGTGCTAAGGCCTCTAGCAGCTGTCCTAAGCCGCGTAGAATATCATCATTGTCGCTCTTCAACTCAACAGCCATCTTGAAGCCGCGGTCATAAACCTCCCCATCAATCATGCCATTCCCGACGTGAATTCCCCCTTTGGGGAAGAAGGTCTCACAGCCCTGGCTCCTAAAATAGCGCTGAACCGATTTACGGAGGAAGTCGGCCCTCAAATCCGCCGAACCCAGAAATAATATTTTTGACTCATTACACTTTATTGTTTTCCGACAAAAAACCATTTTTGATGCATTCAGCGTGACTCCGTCATTCTCCCTTTTCCCTTATTAGCTAATTGTCATGTAAAATTCATCGGTTGCTAAGTGGCTTGGAAGGTTCCAGACAATTATTGGCATTATAGCCATAATTCTCGGGATTTATTTTTGGGTTGCAGGGAATAATTGCGATTATAAGTAAGAATTTGGCTAAAGTTGTTAAGTGGTTCGGCAGCTTCCAAATAATAGTTAGTGTAATCGCCATAATGCTTGGAAATCTTAACTTAATTTCTCAATACCCCTCAATCAGGGGATTATTTTGGGCTCAGCTTTCCGTTTTAATGGTAAAGTGGCGCTTATCGTAGTTCTGATTCTGATCTTCACAGCCATACTATCTATGCCTATTGTCTCCGCTAAGCCCAGTAGAGCTGAATTTCTATTGAGGTTTAAGCCTGGGATCTGTAGAAGAGAGGATGAGGCTTTGCTCCGCTCACTAGGCGCATGCACTGTTGACGAGATACCGCAGATACACGTCCTAGTCATATCGGTTCCAGAGGAGACAGATCGCGTTAAATCTGCTTTGATGAGGAAGCAGATTTAAGGGCGGCTTGGCTGTTGCGGCTGCTGGTAATACCGGTAAATATGAGGATTACGCTGACAATCCATACACCGTGTTAGCGCGGGCGATGATAGGGGCTTATGATGCTGCTGGCAATCTTGGTGAGTCGGGCGCCGTCTCCGTTAACGTCGTTAATTCTATGGATGTTAAGCCGCCCACCGTCAGCATTATTAAGCCTTCAGATGGCTCAACGGTCTCCAAGAGGGCCCACATCGTGGCTTCCGCCTGGGATGAGCCTGACATAAGCCGCGTTGAGTTCTATGTTGACGGTAAGCTGGCTGCTACTGTTAGCGCTGAGCCATACACATATCGCTGGAACACTAGGTCTGTTAGGGATGGATGGCACACGATAACCGCTAAAGCCTATGATAAATATGGGAATGCAGCCGAGGCAACCGTAAAAGTCTACGTATCAAATAGAAAGTAGCCTTCATGAGAGGGGAAGCCAGCTAAATCTTAGCCTAGCCTATGGTTAACAATCAGCTTGAGCATTTTTCTCATCTTTCATCCTAAAGTTTTATCTCGTTATGGAAATAAATTCATTCTGGCATTTGGCTAAGTGTATATGCTTGAGTGAAACATTCATTATAAGGGTTCTGAGGGAGATTAAGGAGAGAACACTTAAAATTGCCTAGGTTTAACGATGTCGCCTGTTGCCTTTAGAACCCATATGCCCTCTTTCTCTGCTCTCTCGATTAGGTCTGGCATGGCTAGGCTCGTGTAAATGACCTTTAATATTTTCGGCCTTAGCTTGTCTGGGTATAGGGTTCTTAGCTTCTCGAGACTACTGTTTATTTTGTCGATTATGTTTGCGG
>JAGTQD010000074.1 GCA_018396405.1 Candidatus Bathyarchaeota archaeon | reverse complement strand
TACTGCCTAATCACCGTTAATGGGAAGACGGGCATAAAGAGGATACCTCTAGTCGCATCACATATGCCGCTGCTAGATTGGCTTAGGGTCCACCCGCGCAGGGATGATCCGGAAGCGCCGTTATGGTGCTCGCTCGCAACAAACTACGTTGGCAGGCCGCTGAGCTACAGGCACTTCCGCCTCATCATCAAGAGGATAGCGAGGAGGGCTGGGCTGAGGAAGGATGTCTGGCCATACCTATTCAGGCACACTACGCTGACGAGGATGGCTAAGGTTTTAACCGAGGCTCAGCTCGAGAAGTTCGCTGGGTGGGTTCATGGGTCGAAGATGGCTGCCAGATACGTGCACTTCTCGGCTAGGGATGTTGAGGATGCTATCCTAGCCCTATATGGCATAGGGAGAGACGAGCGTGATGGAACGCCGATCAAGATCGTGAAGTGCCCACGCTGCGGGAGCCACAACCCCGAAACCCATAGGTTCTGCAGCCAATGCGGACTGCCGCTGAGCATGGCAGCCGCGTACAAGGCTGAGCTATCAGCTAAGGAGGTTGTTGAGGCGGCTGAAGCCATGGAGAGCATGAAGAAGGAGATAGCCGATCTGAAAGCGCAGCTCCTAGAGATCCTATCAGGAAAGAGAAAAAAGAGGAAACAGTGATGCCGAATCTGCTATCCCTTTTGAATGAGCCTAGTCTCTATCTCGCTAATCTTTCTTTCGAGCTCCTCAACCTTGCGGAGTATGCTCAGAAGAGCTTCCCTGTCAACCTCAATAATCTCGCCACATCTTCTCTTCTTAGCCACGATGCCCACCAAAAGAATGGCGTCTCGAAATCTTTAAAGGTGACATGATGGTAGGGAAAAACGGTCTCAACTATCTCCGTCCAACTATCCTTTAAAAGAAAGAGGGGGGTGGTAGGATTTAGGGGGCTAGCCCCCTTAGACCCAATACCCCCTCTTTTCTCTAATTTTCGCTGTAATCTCACCTATTTTCTTTAGAACCTCTTTGACTAACTCATCATTCATTTGCTTCGTTAGTATTCTTTCTTTCACCATTCTTTCAATCTCAACAGTCTTCTCCAGACCCCGCCAGTTTTTCAAGTTCTCTCTAATGGCTGTTATTTCATCAGCATCTACTTCTTGGAGATATTCCTTGAAGGTGGATATGAATTCTTCCAGCTCGCTTGGCATTATCGGAGTAACATTTATTGCTCTGTTGTAGTCTCTAGTAGGGTAGAGGGTCTTAAGAGTGTGCACTATATATTCTAGTAAGCGCGATGGCCCAACTTCCGCCAGTATGCTGTCGATCTCCACTCGGTATTTCGATACTTTATAGGCTTCCCGTGGATTCTTGCTCATTAAAAACTTTAAGTGGCTGCCTGGGGTGTATTTTTCGCGGACTCTCTCCCATTGTAGTCCAAAATATTCAAGCATCTGCTCATCCACACCTATCCGTATTATTCCAGGCAGTTGATATTTCATCGCTAATCCAGAGTCGTCGAGGTCTGTTATCATAACTATGTGCGCTCCGCTCTTTTTGGCTAGTTCAAGGAGTCTCTTGCCATATTCCACTAGAAAACCTCTGGAATGGGTAAGTGCTATCGGGTAATCTTTAGCAACATCTTTCAAGGCCCGAGGGACACCCTCTTTTTCTATGTGAACTATATCAGTCCCAAGCTGGGCTAGCTTCTCAATATTCTCAAATGTAAGCGGATACACCTCACCCTTATAATAAAATTCGCCTCGAGGCGCACACGTTATCCCAAGTTGATCTCGAGAATAACCATACTTCCTACAAATCTCGTCAACGGCCTCAAGGAACTTCTTTCTGTCAAGATCCATCTCATTTTCTCCGCCTAAAATCTTCCTCACCTTGTACCAAAGTCCGTTTTGCGTAGTCCACTCGTCCGGCGGTATTTCACCATATTCTTCTAACAACGATATTCTGCGCCGTATCTCCTTTTCCAGCTCCTTTCTCACATTACTAACTCTAACTGAGCCTTTTAGGGATAAGAGGGCTTTCTTAAGTAAGCTCTTGAATGTATTTAGGTAGGGGCCGATGGCAATTTGATTCTTACTGTAACTAGTCCATGAAGGCTTTGGCAATAATAGATTCACCATGAGAAAATTGCACTCCCCTTTAGATCTCTTAGCAATATAATCGAAAAGATCCTCGCCTTTACTGCCATATTGAAAGTAAGTTCCTCTTGAACCGTACCATATGTTTGAAAAAAGCGGCGATGAGTTAACGCAGCATATGACAGCAACACCCCTCTTACTATCTGGCAAATAGAAAAATGGCTCTATTGACGAAACTTTTGCGGCCAATATTTCAAGCGCGTAGATGAAGCTTCCTTGCTTATTCTTTTCAATATGGGTTGTATATCCATACTTTATCACATCAACTATTTGCTTAAGTCTGTTTACGTAGTCCTGACCTGCAAATAGTGATATTTGCGGTTCTTCAACCTCTAGCAGTAAGCTGTATAACTGTCTTTTCTCTTCCTCACTTAAATTACTTAGCGGCTTTTTTGAGATCTCGCTTGTCAAAATGTCATGTCGATCTGTGAACTTTCTAAGGAAATCCTCTACGTAATTTAAGGATTCACTATAAAGATCTAATGCATATTTAAAGCTCTCATAGGTTTCAAACCATCTTGCTGAGGAAAATCGTACGGGAGACTTTTCACATACCCTTCTAAATTCACGACCATTTACAATAAATGTCACATGTGGGTTGCAGCAAACATAGCTCATGGCGTATTTATACAGATCAGAGACATTTTCTATATTCATAGGTAAGTGAAACTCGGTAACGTTTTCCTCATCGAATATTTTTTCGTTCGTCTCCTCTATAATCGGCTTCACAGTATTACCCGCTTTTTCGAAGCGTATTTTGAAGCTTTTCTCACGTGTAACAAGTATGACGCATTTCCCATTTATCGACTGAATTCCCGCTTCAACCTTAAGATAATGGCCTATAAGCCCGCGTTCAAACAGTGGCAAAATTTTAGAAGTTGCCCTGTAGTGCGGGTTATAGAGTTCATAAATTTCTGAAATCGGGAAGGGTTCGCCGTTATTTCCTACAACTAATAAACTATCAGTAATTAGCACGAAGACCCTTGGATTAAACGCATCCTTCTCCGCCGCCGATATATGGTTATCCAGCCTTTCTTTCAGAACTGCAAGAGGAAAATCTTCTGGATCAACTCCAATCTTCATTCTAATTCCGTCTAATGTCAGGTAATCCAAAGCTGGATCGATCATTACAATAGATTTATGTAGGAACATGTTCCTAAAAATAATTGGGACATGTCCCTTTATATATGTTTCTATCTTAACTTCTTTTCATTACTTATTGAGCTCTATTAGTTCGCTAGTGTCTATATTGAAAAAATAAAATTTTATGTCTCTTGTTTTGTGGCCAAAGCGTCTTAGCCATTCTATAGGCACTTTTTTATCGCCACAAAATACTATGAATTTTTCTCCGGAAACATCGATCTTTTCTAGGAACCATAATGATGATGCTATATACTCGAAGTAAGAAGATGACGGCCTTTTTCCCCTAGCTATTATTACTTCACCGATGATCTTTTTATCATCAGAAACGAGGTCAAAACGTTTTCCATTAATTTCTCCTTCATCAAATCTTCTTCGGTAATATCTTTCAAGTGCTTCTTTACTCATCTTGATAACAAGTTTCCTGCTCTGCCTTTCAGCTACGATTCTCTCTAATAATTTCCTCCTAAATGACACAATTCCCCGTATAAAGTCGACATTATCAACAATATAGCCAGCAGCAGCCCAACCAAATAGACATTGCGGATGGGTTAGATCGTTTGCCCACCAGGATCTAAGCTGCCTAGCACTTTCAGGGAGAGGAAAACTTAGTATTTTCTCAATCTCCTTAAATGAAAGAGTAACTTCATAACTTTCCATACGGGAAAGATATTTTGCTAACGCCAAATACCTGCTCTTCATATAATGGAGATAATGCTATTTTAACTCTTAAGTATTCAGTTTTAATATAAAGGCTCAAGCCTTTTTCCACTTTAATGTAGAGCCTATCCATCTTATTGCGACGTTTAGGAAAGATCATTGTCCCTCCTTTTAAGATTACGGATACGTAATTTTATGGTGTCATAATGGCTGTCTCCGCTTCAACGGCTCCTTCGTGTAATATGAGAGAGAACGGTCGGAGGAGGTACGGCAATCCTCCAACTAACTTGGTTGAGGAGTATTTTGATAGCGGTTCTCTAACCGGGTTGCGGCAGAAACTTAATCTAAATTGTAGCGAGAAAACGGTCTACCGATGGCTTGTCAGTCAACTTAGGAACTACCCTACATGGAAGGATTTTCTTCCGGAGATGGCTAAGCATGTAGAGTTCAGCTACGTTATGGGGATTGATACGACTGTTCTCTCGATTGCTGGTAAGAGATGTCATTATTTACATGTAGTTGACTTTCCAGACAACCACATTGCCTACGAGATACTGGAGAGCAGGGATGCTGAGAGCATTAAAATGGTTCTATTGAAGATTAAGGCGCTGACAGGGTATGAGCCAAGAGTCATCGTAACGGATAGGGCTAAGGAGCTGCTGCAAGCCGCTAGAGATGTCTATCCCAAGGCTATAATCCAAGGCTGCCTCTTCCACCTAAGGGACTGGCTCGACAAGCGGCTACCAACCAAGAAGATAGGCGACCCGGATAAAATTCGGGAGTGGGATTCAGTTAAGAGCCTAGTGATGAGGGCAGCTCTGGCAATAGACTATGATGAGAAGAATAGGTATTTGAGTGCTTTGCAGGAAAAACTCTTGTCTAAGTCAGCGGATAAAAATGTCAGGAATACCATCAGAGACTTCCTAAAGGACGCCGATTACTATCATCCTCTAAGGGAGCTTATGGTATTTGGGTGCAGGCCTGAATGGCGGTACAATAACGTCTGCGAGAGGGCGATGAAGAGCGTAAAAGACCTAAGTAGAGAAATGCATGGGTTTAAGAGACTCGACCTTACTAGGAGATATATCAACGCGATGTGGATTATTAAGATGAGAAAGAAGATGGGTTTCCTTTCCGGCAGCATATCTGAGGAGAAAGATTCTGAGGCGCTCACTCTCCCGCTAACCCTATTCACATATGACAGATACATAGACTTAAGGGAGACAGCTAGGGCATACAACATCAGCATGGACATGTTGAGGAGCAGGATTGAGGCAGCTGGATACATAATTGCTGGAGACGTAGCCTTCGGAAAGGATTACCTTGACATAGTTATGCAGAAGGTGTTAAGCGATCGGCCGAAAACCCTGAAAGAGCTAATGAACCTTACCAGCCTAGACTTTAACACCTCAATCAGAGCTGCAGAAGCACTTAGATTAAAGATCATGTATTATTCGCCAGCAGACCCACAAAGAATATTTTTAGGATACGACAGACTGGTCACGAATGAGACAGACCATACATAAGCCGCCAACCAAGCAACCCACGGTCACAAATGAGACAGAAAATTATCGGTCACAGAAAATGAGAAAGAACCTGTTCCGGTTCTTTCCCAAAATCCATGACTAACTCCATTCTGTCTCATGCTCGTGACCAAAACGTTCTTCTCATGGTCTTTCTTACTTTCGTGACCAGGGCGCGTCTCTCTGTCTTCTTTCTCCTCAAATGAAAATGTGAGAACTACTAAGGAAAATGTGTAGATAGCGGGAGCTTTGGGTATCAAGATATTCCTCGATTAGGTGAAAGGATGCCTAGCAGAATACTGTCTGAATGGAGTTTGGTACAATTGTAATTGTATGTGTACTAGTGACTTATGCCCTCCTTTTGGAGTATATTATGGTGCTCAACAGGGGACTGAGGCTTGTATAAATGGAGCTTGTTGTGCAGGCGGTGGTTTTACGTGTATATGCATAACTTGTGATTCAGATTCAGATTGTCCTGCTTGCTCCAATCATGTAGTTCCAAGATGTGAGGATGGAAGATGTAAATGTAGAGAGACATGCGAAAATAGTAATTCCAACTGTATAACAGGATACTGTTGTGATAACGATGTGAATATTCCTCCTGCTGATAGAGGCACTGGAAATTGTGTAGCTAACGGAACTATTTTTAAAAAT
>JAGTQD010000073.1 GCA_018396405.1 Candidatus Bathyarchaeota archaeon | reverse complement strand
AGAGTTCATACGTGAAGTTGTGCGACGCGAATTGGAAAGACTAGGAATACGGCTAGAACTCAAAAGCGGAGGGAGTGAATAGAACCATGAATATTATAATGGTCCCAATTGACCGTCTTAGGCCGCTCTTCATGCGGGAAGTCAGCTCTGAGGGGTTGGAGGAGCTGGCTCAGAGCATTAAGTTCACGGGGATTCTTGAGCCTCTTGTTGTCCGCGCCAGTGACTATGGCATTATTGCCGGTTATAGGCGTTATCTAGCATCGCAGAAGGCCGGTCTAACAGAGGTTCCATGTATTCTAGTTGACTGTGATGATGCGGAGGCGTTCAGGCTGAGCCTCATAGAGAATATTCAGAGGGAGAATCTAAGCGACTACGAAATGGCTAAGAGGTTAAAGGAGTTTAAGGAGAAAACGGGTTTTACCGAAGAGCAGATCGGGGCTTTAATAGGCAAAACCAAATTTTGGGTCTCACATCACCTCGCCATGCTTAAACTTGAGGGGAAGTTGTCCCGGGACAACTTAGAGAGACTGGACGAGCGTCACGCTCGCGTTATCCTAAGTCAGCCTGAGGAGATATGGGGACCGCTTATGGAGGATATCGCTCGGACAATTGCTGAGAAGGGCGAGCCGCCTAGCGTCCGGGAGATTGAGCGCATGGCGAAGAAGCTTCAGGAGGAGGCTGAGCTGCCCATTGTCCCCATTGAGGAAATTGCTCTGGAGGAGGTAGATGAAGAGGAGACTTCTTCCGCCAGAATGGTTGAGTTAAAGACTCCTGAAGACATTGACAGATTCTTCGATGAGATCCTCAGATTCTCCGAGGGCACTGAAGAAGACGTGTATAGGTGCCCTTGTGGATGCGGGTGGTCAGTAAGGGTAGATTGGAAAAACCGCATGGTGGAGTGGATTACCTAGAACTTAGGAGCGAGTTAGGGTTGATTGTTACTCAAGTAACATGGAGATTCCATGCGAAGAAAGTGATGAATGAAGGACCATTCAAGAGGGGAGTAGAAGAGCATTAAGCCAGCTATACGGTGTAATGCTGGAAAACTATCAGCCGTAAAAATACTTAGCTGATACTTAAGTATCATTTTGGACAGAAAAACTATCCAAGGTGTCCCAGGACGCTTTTTGCTAAACGAGCATGTTTACTCGAGTTTTTGGGCTTCCACGTAGCGAGGGATAATGCTCAACTATTAAGCAACCTCTAAGAGTTCTATTGTTTAGCGTCTAGTCAATTGAAATAATAAAATTAAAATGTGTGCAATTTGTGTGTTTCTTCGAGCCTAGGAGTTCTCAAAAATGGCGGAAAAAAGGCTGAAACAGGCTTATTTTCGACTTCACTAGTGAATTTTGTGTATAAATATAATATGAAAATTCATAACGTCACTAGTATCCTATGAATTTTCACTATTTTTCTATTGTATATGTAACTACGGAGGAAATCCATTATAGATGCCTAAGAAGCCTAAAGGGAAGGTTGGTGTTTACTTTTATGTTAATGAGGAAATTATCGATGAGTTTAAGCGCCTAACCTTCTCGAAGCATGGAACCTTTCATGGCGCATTAAGCCACGAGCTCGAGCAGGCCATGCGAATCTGGATAGCACTACACACGCAAAATACGCAGACAAATAGCGGTATTGAAAAAGTGAATCTTCAACCTAAAACCTACGAGGTTTTCAGCCAGATAAAGGAATATCTTAAGCAGCGGTATGGCTACGCGGCGATAGTTCCATCCCAGAAGATCCCGCGGAAACACCTTCTGGAAGCAATCTCAGTCGTTAGGGGTGGCGATGAGCGGACTATTAAACGTTGGGTGAATGAATTTCAACGATTCAAATTAATCAAGCCGCTAGGCGAGGTCTTCGAGGTTCTATGATCTTGTCATTAATATTTTTCTATTGTAAGAGGTAGAGGGGCAGTAAATATTGACTTTAGAGTGCCCACAATGTGGCTCAATGAGGCTGTTTCGTGATGGAAAGCGTAGGCTAGCAGATGGCTCCTTAACCCAACGTTGGCTTTGCCGAGAATGTGGATACAGATTCTCCGAGGGCCGCCTTAAAAATCCTGTAGGCAAGGATTTAAAAAGAGCCACAGCCTTAAAATTTAATCGCCGAGTATGCGCCCCGGAGGGCGGGGTGATAAACTCGGCTGGGACCGTGCTGGTCCCAATGGAGGAGAAGGCTAATGGCGAAAGCCGGGCTGCGGGAGCCACAGAGAAGACAAGCGACATTCAGGGCAAGATTCTTGAGTTTCTCTGGTGGATGAAGAAGAACGGCTTTAGCGAGACAACAATCTTCACGAGGGGAAAGAGACTTCAGCTACTCGTTAAGTTGGGCGCTGACCTCTTTAATCCTGAGACCGTAAAAGACGTTGTTGCTCGACAGAAATGGAAGGAATCATATAAGGAGGCTGTTATATGCGCATATGACTTGTTCGCTAAGTGGGCTGGGCTGAAGTGGGATAAGCCGGTTTACCGCAGGGTTCAGAAGCTGCCATTTATCCCGCTTGAGCGCGAGATAGACGACTTGATAGCTGGATGCTCAAAGCATATAGCCGCCTTCCTCCAGATCGCTAAGGAGACTGGTGCAAGGGCTGGTGAAATATTCTCGCTTAAATGGGAGGACATAGACTTTGAGAGTAAAACCATTAGGATCACGCCTGAGAAGGGAAGCGAGCCGAGAATATTTCGAATGAGCGGAAAACTCTTAGGGATGCTTGCTAGGCTTCCAAAGATGGATGAGGTGGTTTTCAGCCGATACAAAAACCTGAATAATTTGGCCCGCACATTCCAGAGGCAGAGGCGGAGGATCGCGAATAAGCTGGCTAATCCAAGGCTTCTCAAAATAAGCTTCCATACGCTTAGGCATTGGAAGGCGACAATGGAGTATGCGAGGACAAAGGACATACTGTATGTGATGAAAACGCTTGGACATAAAAGCCTGAAAAACACTTTAATCTACACACAACTCATAAAATTCGAAAATGAGGATGAATACATCTGCAAAGTCGCAAAGAAGCCTGAAGAAATTGCGAAATTAATAGAGGCTGGATTTGAATATGTCTGCGAGCAAGATGGGCTTAAATTCTTCCGTAAAAGGAAGTGAGAGTGTCGTGGGTTCATCCGTGGTGCCGGGGGCGGGATTCGAACCCGCGACCTCCAGATTTCTTATCGGCTACCTTGCTCTGACCCTTCTTGTTATTGGCGTTTGATTATGAGTCTGGCGCCCAAACCAGGCTAGGCTACCCCGGCTAAATTCTATTTAATAATCTCTTCCTAAAAAGGTTAACTATTTGGCATTGTTTAATGGGAGTTGGTCGTTAGCTTAATGTGAAATGTGAAAGTTGGGTCGTGCTTTGGTGATTCTTTTCCTTCAGGGATTTGCAGAGAAATTTTATGCTTTTATGTCGCTTCGTCCTTCCAGCCTTTGGACGGTTTTAGCGCTCTATATGAGAGTCTCTTTTCTCCCTTAATGCCCCAGTACTACCTGCCAGCCCTCTCAGACACCTATCATCTTTAATCAATATTTTCTCCTCCTCAGTTTCCCTTGGCGATCTCCAGAAGTTTTCACACCAATTTTCTCGATGACCACATTCATAGGTCCTTTTTAACACTTAGCATATACTTCAAAGATTACCCTTAACCCATATAAAACAGAATATCCAGTCACTACACACATAACAAAAAGATAACTGAAATCTTAACAAGGATTATCAATCAATAAAGCCAATAGGAATAAATATTTGGCGGACCCGCCGGGATTTGAACCCGGGATCCCCGGCTCCGGAGGCCTACACGCCATAAATGTTATTGGCTCGGTGCCTTAATCCTGGCTAGGCCACGGGCCCTCGTGTCCATCAATTATTATTGGTGAAGATCCTAAAATATTTAGTCATAGATTACTTCGTATAAGCAGACTAGTGGTATAATGCCGCCAGTCTCCGGTGCTGATTGTATTGGGTATTCTCTAGAGAAAAATGCCTTCTTGAAGCGTATTAGCTCTATGCCTGAGCTTCCGAGAACAGTTGCCTCTATTCCATACATCATCAATTTATATAGTGTTGCGTTCTGTCCTAGTTCGTTTGGGACCAGTTCTCCATAATCAAGCCTACCATTCTTGTTTTTGTCAACAAAATCCCATCCAATTGTCGCATTCCCGAAAACATTGTCATCGAGTCCAGCTATTCTAGCCATCCACCTCCATTTGCCATTATCCCCACCATAGGCGCTGCCGTAATGTAGCGCATATTCTGGAAGCCACCTTGCCATCTCTAAAGGAAATGTTACGAATACAACTACATGTGTTGCATTATACTGTTTAAGTATCTTGATAGCCTCCTCTTCACTTGACATAAACATTTTTCCAATCTGCGCTATCTGCGTGCCATTCAGTGTTCCATTATCCGCCAACGTCGTCTTGTTAGAGAAGACTGTTATCCAGTAGCCATAATCCCACCAAGAGGCGATGACTGTTCCGCTCTCCCCAGGCTTCGAGGGTGATGATGGAAGATTAATGCGCATCCATGTTAGGGTATCTATCCAGTCCCTAACTGTAGTTGAGGGTCTAACAGATAGGCTTGCCCCAGCTATTGTTACTGGCGCATCGGCATAAGATAATGTCATTGGCATAAAAATCCTTTGACCTACTATAAACGTTGTCCCGAAGACATATGTGAAAACAAATAATATTAGGAAAAGCGCTAGGAGGCCTCCAATAACCTCCCTACCAAAAAATTTAACCTTCATCTTACGCTTGGCAGACTCCCTCGAGGATAGGATTATTGGGAAAGATATCTTCTTTAGGGCTAATGCGCAGAGTAAACACACTGCTGGAGAGGCTAATATTAGGAGTCTTATCATTGAGCTTGCAAAATATAGAGAGGTTAAACAGTATAGCACTATGAGAATATTTAGGTTTGTAGCCGCTAAAGTCGCGAAGAATACTCCTATGGGCACGAAGATTAAGCTCACTCCAAAATTATTATAGAATGTTGCCCATCCAGAAGGCCTATGCTCGGCAACCGATTCAAAGAGCGGACTCTCTGCCCGCAGGTGTGGGAATATAGCATAAATGAATTTTCTTTCGGGTTCTCTTAAAATCCCCGTCAATGTTAGAAAGGAGAAGGCGGAGACCAGCACAATAATAAAAGCCAGAATATAAAGGGCTCTCCCCTTCATCGACTTCTCCCGCCTAAGCCCCTCAGCCACCAAGAGCAAAATTAAGGCGCCGTAAACCATTAACATGAAGTTTTCCGTGAGGAATCCGAGGTCAAGGCGTGGACTTGATATAGATATAGATGTAGCAATTAAGAAAGTTATAATGTAAGAGGAGAGGAGACGGGGCGAATATCTTCTCAAGAGAAGTAATACTATAGTAAAGAGTGCCAGTATGCCTATGATGTAGCGAGCTGCACCCCACGAGATACATAAACAGCCAAGAGATAAACCCGCAAGTATAGAATATATAAGGCTATCTTTTCTACATCTATTCTCGTCTATAGCCCTGCTAAAGAAGAGTAAAGTCAAAAGCGCGCTTAATATGCCGATCGTCTCATCATCAAACCATCCGAGAGATGTCCTGCTAATATAGGATGGATCTAATGCCAATAAAAGAGCTGAGAATAAACCAACTAACTCGCCTCCAACACTTTTTCCAAGAAAATACATTGTAATACATGTCATTATAGTCGCCAAAATTGGAAAGACTATACATACGTTGAAGAGCGGGTCTGATGACAGCGGGTCTAGAGGATTTGGGCTCGAGATCATTGGAACACCAAAAATAGATAGAATCCTAAATATCGAGATCGCGCTCAGAGATAAACCTAGATTAGCTAGGCTGGGCATATAGCGACCATTCGGCCACCAACCACTCCAGTCATGCCATAAGAAGAAGGATGAGAGCCCATTATTAGCAATATATTTAGCAGTATAATAATGGAAGTAGGGGTCAAACTCACTTAAATAAAGACCCCAGCGTAGGGGGAGCATTCTGAGGCCGAGAGCTAACACAATAATTGTTACCAGCAGGGAGAGCCTTATAAGAGAAGGATGCGTGATTCTCGGTCTGAGGGCAAAAAACCTACGTAACCCTCTGCCAATAGACTTTAAAGAGATGAGGCCCTTCATCTTAGCACCATTTTAGACTACGTAAAGTAAGTATTTTCTAACTCCTTAATTTATTTTTTATCACTATTACTCT
>JAGTQD010000072.1 GCA_018396405.1 Candidatus Bathyarchaeota archaeon | reverse complement strand
GAGCTGCTCGAGTGGGATTTTCTTTTCGAATCTCAAAAAGAGAATTGAAAGACAACGGCGGAGACGAAGCAGAAGCATGTTTCTGTCACTCCTCTTCTGAATCTCAAAAAGAGAATTGAAAGTCAAGGCAGAGTCCCTTATGCTGGTGGTATATATGAAGGTAAGAATCTCAAAAAGAGAATTGAAAGCCATAGTTTTAGAGTGAGTGAGCCCTCGTCAGGATTTGGTTGGAATCTCAAAAAGAGAATTGAAAGAGCTCTCTCGCTTTTCTCTGAGCCCGTTTGTACATTAATGTTGGAATTTCATAAAGGAGAATTGAAAGGAAAAGATAAGATGCTTTAAGGGTTTTTAGGTTTAACAACTATTCAGTCATCTTTATTTTTTCATTAGCTGTAGGAGTTTCTTTAATGCTTCAACCTCCTCGGCTGTGAAGTATAAGTCTTCCTCCTGTTTGCGATGGCTTCTATTGA
The DNA here is from genome assembly GCA_018396405.1 of Candidatus Bathyarchaeota archaeon. Classification (GTDB taxonomy): domain Archaea; phylum Thermoproteota; class Bathyarchaeia; order Bathyarchaeales; family DTEX01; genus DTEX01. Next base: position 5,984 of record JAGTQD010000072.1, on the reverse strand, counting down.
TAGGGGCTAATCGCATCTTGGCAGATCTTAGGCTTTATCAATAGCTCCCCCTCAAGCCGTATATGCCCAGAATATAATCATCCATATTTCTTCCGCTTAGGTGCTGTCCTTAAACTTTTGGTTGGAGGCCGCCGCCGGGATTTGAACCCGGCCTCCAGGCTCCACAGGCCTGTACGCTACCAGGTTACGCGGCTTTGTGCGTTAGGGTAAGCCTCTACGTTACGGCGGCCGCTAATATGCCAATATTTTTTCTTCGCAATCTTTGCTTTTAAGGGTTTCTTCTTTTCTCCAGGAGTAACTATTATTTATTTTTATTGCTAGAATTATTCTTTTGAGTTGGCGGACTCTTATGGGCTCTTCTTCTAGAGATGATGTTGAAATAGAGTCTCATCTTAGGGGGAAGACGCTTCTTGTCTACTTATTTATGCTCAGGTCTCATGGCTCACCAATAGGTGTTAGGGAGGTTCAGAGGGCTCTGGGCTTCTCAAGCCCCAGTGTTGCAGCGCACCACCTGGATAAGTTGTGCTCTCTCGGCCTGGTTGAGAAGACGCCGAGGGGTGAGTATATGCTTGTTAGGGAGGTTAGGGTTGGGGTTTTGAGGTTCTTTATTAGGTTTGGGCGCTTCATGATTCCAAGGTTTCTGTTCTATTCAGTCTGGTTTACAACTATGTTAATCTTCTACCTAATCTTTTATGGGCATAGCTTAAGTATACATAATATTGTTGCCATAACATTTGGTGTTCTAGCGTGCGCAATCCTCTGGTATGAGACGATAAGATTGTGGATTGAGAAGCCATTCTAGCCGATTTCACCATTATTTAAAGTCAATTTATTATGTCCGAAGCTTTGAACTTTATATTCATGATGGAGGAATCGAGATGAAGTTGGCGATTCAGGAGAATATTGTTCCGGGGAAGACTCTGAGTGAGAAGATATGGAAGATTGAAGAGTATGGTTTTGAGGGGATTGAAGTTTGGGGGAGCGACCTACCACAGCGCCTTAATGAGATTAAGGATGCCCTGAGCACTACGAAGATTAAGCTTTCAACGGTCTGTAGCGGATATGGCGGTGACCTACTTGGAGCCGACCGCAAATCGAGGGAGATCGCAATCCGAGACATTAAGGAGAGGCTTGGTATGTGCGCTGAGCTTGGAGGGGTTGGCGTCATAACTGTTCCAACGTTCGGCGGCCCAAAAATACCGGACCTATATCCTTGGCGCTCAGATGTTAGGGATGTTGAGAGAATGATTCTCGTGGAGGAGCTTAAGGTTTTGGGCGAGTATGCCGATGATGTTGGGGCCTATATTCTTCTTGAGCCGCTAAACCGCTATGAGACTCATCTTATTAATAGGCTGGAGCAAGCTGTTGAGGTTTGTAGGGTTGTGGGGAAAGAGCATGTAAAGATTATGGCCGACTTCTTTCACATGAATATCGAGGAGGCGGACATAGCGGGGAGCATTGAGGCGGCGAATGGATATATTATGCATGTCCATCTAGCGGACAGTAACCGCCTACTTCCAGGATACGGGCACATAGACTTTAAGTCCGGCTTTAATGCGCTCAGGAAAATCGGCTATAGAAATTTCATGGCCCTTGAATGCGAAATACCGGGAGACCCGGATGCCGAATTGCCTAGGTGCGTGAGATACCTAAAGAGCCTAATTTAGGGGGAGACGACTAGGATTAAGCCCATATGGGGTTGATTAGATTGGAGAGGGTTCGCATCGGGTTTATTGGTTGCGGCGGAATAGGGTTAAGGCATATGGAGGAGCTGGTTAAAAATCCATATGTTTCGCTCGTCGCATTCTGTGATATTGAGTTAAGCCGGGCTAGGGCAGCAGCTGAGAGATTTGGCTCTGAGGGCGCATCCATCTTTGAGAGGGCTGAGGATATGTTTGATAGGGTTGAACTCGACGCGGCGTATATTTGTGTTCCACCATATGCGCATGGCGCCGAACTACTAGCCATAGAGCATGATGTGCCATTCTTCGTTGAGAAGCCCGTAAACCTATATCTTGAGCAGGCTAGGAAGATAGCCTCAGCAGTTGAGAGGAAGAAGCTGCTCACGAGCGTTGGATACATGAACCGATATAGGAGAGGCGTCCAAATAGTTAGGGAGATACTCCGCAGCGACCCACCAATACTTATCCTAGGCGGATGGATTAGTGGCATACCTAAATTTTCTCCTGAAGCACCAATATGGGGGTGGCTGCTAAGGAAGGAGAGGAGTGGGGGACAATTCCATGAGCAGGTGACGCATACGGTTGACTTAGCCAGATTCCTGTGTGGTGAAATCTGGGAGGTTCACGCCTACTCTGTGAGGGGATTTAATAGGGATGCTCCACCAGAATATAATATTGAGGATGCAAGTGTAGTTAATGTTAAGTTTGTTGGCAGTGCGGTAGGGAGCTTCTGGGCTTCATGCTCATCTAATGCCAATGGCGGAGGTATAACATTAAGCATATATGCCAATAGAACGACAGCGCTTTTCACCGGATGGGAGCATAATTTGAGGCTGTTCCGCCTAAATATGGAGCCGCTGGATGTTCCCGGAGAACCTAATATATTTGAGATTGAGGATAACGCCTTCATAGATGCCGTTCGCTTAAACGACCCATCCAAAATATTATGCACATACATGGATGGACTGAAGACCATGGAGGTAACAATAGCGGCTAACATATCCATGGAGACCGGGAAACCAATTAGGCTCCCACTACCCTAACCCCTCCATAAGATTGCAATCGAAAATCATAAGTATCATATGCGCCTACAACGTGGTTTGAGGGAGGTTGGATAACCATGTCCTTTGGGGTGAAGTTCGAGGTTCCTGAGAGATTGAGATGGTGGGTTGAGGCGAGGTTCGGCATGTTCATTCACTGGGGATTATACGCTATTCCAGCCCGCGGAGAGTGGGTTATGTTCTTTGAGCGCATACCGAAATCCGAGTATGCTAAACTGGCTCGGAGATTTAATCCCAGGAGGTTTGATGCCGATGAGTGGGTTACGCTGGCTAAGGAGGCTGGGATGCGCTATATGGTTCTAACAACTAGGCACCATGATGGGTTCTGCCTCTGGGACAGCCAAGTCTCAGACTTCACGTCCGTTAAGGCTACGCCGGCAAAGAGGGATTTTATAGCCGAGTATGTTGAGGCTTGCCGCAGGGCTGGCATGCGAATAGGCTTCTACTATTCGCTTCTGGATTGGCGTTGGCCGGAATACTGGGATGGGCCTGCCAAAAATCCGGAGGGATGGGCTAGGCTTCGCGATTACGTGCACGCCCAAGTCCGCGAGCTCATGACAAACTATGGGAAAATAGATATACTTTGGTATGATGGAGCATGGCCATATAAGGCTGAGGACTGGCAGTCAGAGCGCCTAAACGCCATGGTCCGAAGCCTACAGCCCAACATAATCATAAATAATCGCTCCGGCCTACCGGAGGATTTCGAAACCCCTGAGCAGCACATAAGATATCATGAGAGGCCTTGGGAGTCATGCATGACAATAGATGAGTCCTGGTGGGGGTATCATGCCGGCGATAGGCATCTGAAGAGCACCCTGGAGATTGTTAGGCTGCTTGTCCGCTGCGTTGCCGGAAACGGAAACCTGCTCCTCAATGTTGGTCCAAGGGCCGATGGGAGCATACCCGAGGCTTACAAGCGTAGGCTTAGGGCTGTTGGTGAATGGCTCAAGCGGAATGGCGAATCGATTTATGGCGCTGGCGCAGCACCATTCCGGGCAGCGCATCTAGGGCATGTCACAGCCAAAGGAAACAAAGTTTACGTGCATGTCTTCTATTGGCCGGGTAAAAGCGAGATATGCATAGCCGGAATAAAGAATAGGGTTACTGGAGCACGCATGCTAGCAGCCGACAAGACACTACCATCCGAGCAGAGGGAAGACCGACTATTCATCAAAGGACTACCAAAAAGACCACCAGACCCAATAGACACGGTCATAGCACTCGAACTAGAGGGCGAACCAGAAACCACCCCACCATCATTCTGGACAAAATAAAACATCAAGCAAAAATTAATTTTCAACAATATCCTTTTCTATGCTCTCCAATTGAACGAATCCCCATTCAGTCATCAAACAGCTCACTATCTAAAGCTCTCATTAGTGTCTCAAATCCCTCATCTAACCATCGCTGAACTATTTTTTGCAGGCAAGAAGCGCATAAAATTCTCGGCTTTTCCGGATACCAGACTACCACTTTCTTCCTTTCTCTCTTACACATGTGACAAACTGGCATAAGCCATCGCTAATGATCATTAAGTTAATCTTTTAAATATCTTTTGGTAGAAAAATGGTTGAGCACTAGGCAGAAAGATTAGGAATAAGATGACTGGTCGAATAAATTGAACTCTAACTCAACCTCATATTTCCTAATAGCCGTATCTTCGCGCGAAAATTTAGACCTCTGTATAAAATATTCACTTGCAGGTTTTCCAAGCAGTATAATGGGAGCATGGGCTTTTTGTGATATACAGCAAGAGGACAGAGTGTCTTTTCTATATGGTGCAAGGGTATATAATCTGTATGTTGTGAAAGAGAAATACTTAGAATATGATGAGCGTGCTCCACCACCTTGGAAACCTCTGGAGTTTGGCTCAGGTAAAAGACGTAGAAGATACTTTTATCCTTTCAGACTTAGGTTGAAACTTTTACGAACCTTTAATGAGTCGCTAATGCGCGCTGAATTTTCATACGTTGCGGAAAATTTATTGCTCAGAGGAGGATATAGGAAGACTCATTTCCAAGCTGATAGAACCGACTTGGGGTATGCATCAAAACTTGGCATAGCAGTAAACGATGAAAATATGCAATATTCTGCTCATAACAATAGGCAATTTGAACTATACTTCACACTTAATAGGTCTAAGGTTAATCCACCTAAAGTCTTTCCGCTTCAAGAACAAATTCTACATGCTGCATTACGCCACTACTTAAGTGATGAAAGGAACTTAGAGTATCTTCTTAAAGAGCTTTCCATAAATTTATCTCAAAAAACTCAATGGGAAGTCTTGGGAGAAAAAGCTCTTCCAGAAGGTTATGTTGATATCCTAATTAAGGAGGCAATTCCAATCGGTCTCTCAAGAAAAATTATAATTGAAGTTAAGAAGAATAAAGCTGTCAAAAAAGATTTTGAGCAATTAAAAGCATATAAAGAAGAGTTTGGTGGAGAATGTATAGGAGCCATTCTCATATCTAAAAAGATTAATAGGGAATTATGTAAGAAGTTTCCGTATATAAAAATGGTTGAATACTCAATAGATGGACTTGCCGATTTATTCACCTTCCAAGAACTCGTTAACGCTATAAGGATTCATATACCAAAACAATAACCTTGACTTTTGGAAACCTCTTGCTAAATTCTTCTCTGCATATTCTGTCGGGTCCTACGTGATGGAGATAGAAGTTTATGCTCTTCTGGAAGGGGCTTCACTATTAGTGAGATAAGGGTGATAAAGTTTAAAAGTTAATTAGCCTCCAGTTTTCCTTATTTTCTTCTATGAGGTATGTTGCTAGGGTTGAGGTTGGCTTAAAGCCTGGTCATAGTGACCCTGAGGGTGAGACTACTAGGGCTGCTCTTGTTGAGCTGAAGTATCCTGTTGAGTCTGTTAGGGTTAGTAAGGTTTATGAGATTGTTTTTGAGGCTGAGTCTATCGGTGAGGCTAGGGTTAAGGTTGAGGAGATGTGTCGGAGGCTTCTGGCAAACCCTGTTAAAGACGACTACAGATATTATGTAGAGGAAGTGCGGGGATGAGGGGGCAAATCTACATTAAGAGGGATGTTCCCTTCGAGCTATATGAGGTTAATATACTTGAGGCTGGCGATGATGAGCTCGTCAAGATAAGTGAGGAGATGGGCTTAGCCCTAAACCTGGAGGAGATGCGCGCCATAAAAGCATACTTTATGGGGAAGGGTAGAAACCCTAACTTCTATGAATATTTGTTGAAATTTTTATATTTTTTATG
>JAGTQD010000071.1 GCA_018396405.1 Candidatus Bathyarchaeota archaeon | reverse complement strand
TGAAAGCACGACTAAAAGACTTGAAATGACAGACTATTTAGTCGAACTTTTTAAAAAGACCCCGAAAGAGATAATTGATAAAGTTGTTTATTTGACTCAGGGTAAGCTTTATCCAGATTTTATGGGTATAGAATTAGGTGTTGCTGAGAGACTCGCTCTTAAGGCCCTCGCTAAAGCCTCTGGGAGGAAGGAGAGCGAGATCGAGGAAGATTTAACTAGAACTGGTGACCTTGGGGAGACGGCGCAAAACTTTCTGAGCAAGAGACGCCAAGTCTCCTTTTTTCAGAAGCCATTAACCGTTGATAGAGTTTATCAAACGCTCGATAAGATTGCAAGGGCTTCTGGCGAGGGCTCTATGGATTTAAAAGTGAATCTTTTGGCCGGATTGTTAGCCGATGCTACGCCAAAAGAGGCAAAGTATATCATCAGGACTGTTACTGGTAAGCTGCGTTTAGGGATAGCTGATATGACGATACTGGATGCCTTAGCGGTAGCATATGGTGGGAGCAGGGGGGCAAGGGATGTTATTGAGAGAGCTTATAACCTCTCATCCGACCTTGGCAAGGTCGCAAGGGCTCTTGCTGAGGGAGGCGTTGAGGCGCTTAAAAACTTCAAAATATCTATCGGTAACCCTATAAGACCAATGCTGGCAGAAAGACTTAGCTCGCCAGCCGAGATCCTTGAGAAACTTGGCGGCAAATGTGTTGCCGAGTATAAGTATGATGGGGAGAGAATTCAAGCCCATAAGGATGGAGACAAAGTTCTTTTATTTTCTAGGAGACTTGAGAATATAACTAGTCAATATCCAGACGCTGTCGACCTCATTAGGGCTCATGTTAAGGCTAGGGAGGCTATAATAGAGGCTGAGTGCGTGGCCGTAAACCTAGATACTGGCGAGATGATGCCATTTCAGGAGCTTATGCATAGAAGGAGAAAATATGATATTGCTAGAGCCGCAGCCGAATATCCGGTATCATTGTTCGCATTTGACGTCCTCTATGTTGATGGAAGAGATCTGACGCTAGAGCCGTACCCGGTCAGGCATAAAGTTCTTGAGGAAATAGTTGGGCAGAGTGATAGATTTCAGCTGGCTAAGTATGTAATCGTTGATAATGTTGAAGATTTAGAGAGGTTTTTTGAGGAGGCTGTTGAGAGTGGCTGTGAGGGTCTTGTCTGTAAATCGCTGAATAACGACTCAATATATCAGGCTGGTGCCAGAGGCTGGCTTTGGATAAAGTATAAGCGGGACTATAAAAGCGAGATGATGGACACAGTAGATTTAGTCGTTGTCGGAGCATTTTACGGTAGGGGGAAGAGGGCTGGAAAATACGGCGCCCTATTGCTGGCGGCTTACAATCATAATAACGACACTTTTGAGACAATCTGTAAATGTGGTTCAGGGTTTACTGATGAAGACTTAGATAACCTTCCCAAGATACTTGAACCATATAAAATCAATCATAGACACCCACGGGTCAACTCGGAAGTTGAGGCAGATGTGTGGTTCGTGCCAAAAGTCGTCATTGAAGTGATCGGAGCCGAGATAACTCTAAGCCCAATCCATACATGCGCAAAGAACCTCATAAGAAAGGGGAGCGGGCTAGCAATAAGATTCCCAAGATTCACGGGAAGATATCGAACAGACAAGTCAGCTGAGGACGCAACAACCGTAGACGAAATAGTTGAAATGTACAAAAGACAGTTAAAGAAGATAGAATCTGAATAATCCATAACAAACACAATAAAACAAATTTTTGCTAAGTCAGGTCTAAGCCTTGGGCACTAACCGGCCCGTTTAAGCAAAGTCTTAATCGTACGCCAGTCTTCAGCCGTTTTGACTGGCGTACTCTTTGCTTAAACGCAGTGCCCAAAGCCTACTTCCTGACTTAGCAGGAATAAAGTAGTATTTTTGAGTATATATTATTTTTGGCACAAAATTTTAAATGTTAAGATCTACATTTTTTGAGTTATGGTGTTAGATAAGTCAGTTGAGCGGTTTGAGGAGGATTTAGACGTTATAGTAGATAGGCTTTGTAGGGGGGAGGGTGAACGCATTTGTCAGCAGATTTTAAGGTTAAGAGATAAATTAATTCTCCTCTATAGGAAGAACGCTATAAAGATAAATCATTCTGTCATGGAAATAATATGCGCAAAATATCTTATTCTAAGTGGTTATTACGTTGAGTTAGAGTATGCTTTAGATGGTTTATCCTGCGATATATATGCCCTGAAAGGTTTAGGCAGCTTAATAGTTGAAGTAGAAACTGGTTATGTTCCACCAGAACATGCTCTTGACCCAGTAACCTACTGCAGGGCTCGAGTTACCAGTAAGATAGCTAGATATAGTAATTTTGCCGAAAAGTTTGCTCTTGCAACACCCCCATATTATATATTATGGTTTCATCCAGCACTAATTAAGCCGCCGAGGTATCGAACTTTAAGTGAGATAAGAGAGATAAAGGCCTTATGTGACATGTACTATAAGAGTCCACCAGTGAGCATTGAAGAAATAAGAAACGCCCGCCTGCACGCCATATACATTATTGATGTTGATAAATGTGTTGTTAAGGAGACTGACCCAAATACCTATATAGAGAGATTTTATCATGCATGGGAAGGGTAGGTGTGGCTTCTCTTATCTAAGGCCCAATCCGAGGATATATAATTCGGCGCTCTCTTTTCTACTAGCTTTTGGCTTAATAATCCTAGTCTGCTTAAAGTACGATTTGAAATTTTTCAGGAACTGATCAAAGAGATCCCCTTGGAATATTTTTGTAAAGAAGACTCCATCTTTCCTGAGTGTGGATAACGCTATCTTTAAAGAGCCTTCTGCTAGCTCTATTTGTCTAGCATGATCAACTTCCCAAACCCCAGAAACATTTGGGGAGACATCAGACAATACTACATCCGCTGGTCGCGGCAAAATAGCCTTAATTCTTGCTAGTGTCCTTGGATCCAGTATGTCGCCAACTAATGTATACACATTTTCATATCCCAGCGGCTCTATCTCTCTAATATCCACGCCAATAATGAAGCCCTTATCACCAACGATTTCTCTAGCAACCTGCAGCCACCCGCCTGGAGCCGCACCTAAATCAATAACTACATCGCCTGGCCTAATAAAATCATACTTTTCTAAAGCCTGTTTAAGCTTATACGCTGCGCGGGATCTATATTTCTCCTCCTTCGCCTTCCTATAATAGTAATCTTTTCTCCGCTTCTCAAACCAATTCTTAGACAAAATTCCTTTTCACCAATAATCTTTCACGACTCTTCCTCTAAAATCCACCGTGTGAATTTTTCACAATCGTTGGGGGTAATTATGCTGTTAGCACCGCATACAGAACTTTCTTTGCATGAGATGCATGGACAGTTTAATATTGAGTCCATTGATGCTGGGCGATGCTTTGGATAGAGTCTAAATGTCCATCTACCCCTCGAAAGCTCTGGTTCGCGGCGGATCAATCCTTTACTCTCAAGCCTGATAGATATTCTCGACCCCTCCCTACTTGTAACATTTATTTTACGCCAAAGATCCGACTGTAATATACCTTTATCCCCACTCTTCATTATTATTTCAAGAGCCCTCCGCTCCAAGTCATCCTGTTTTGTCATAGCGCTCTCCCCGATAATTAAATATATTTTGCATAAAAATAAAGGTGTATTGTTGGCAATAAAACTTAACATTATATTTAAAAGGGTCTCTCAAATTAAGAAAACATATGTATGAGGGGCTTTGTCTTGGCATAGAGAGCACAGCAGACGATTTTGGTGTTGGAATAGTATCATTTGATGGAGAGATACTTGCAAATGTTAATGATGTTTATATTCCAGAGAGGGGTGGGATTCATCCGCGGGAGGCCTCTAGGCATCACGCCAATGTTGCCGGGAAGGTTATAGCAGAAGCCTTTAAGAGAGCTGGGGTGAAGCCCAAAGAAATTAGTATAATAGCCTTCTCTCAAGGGCCAGGATTAGGCCCATGCCTGAGGGTTGGAGCGACCGTCGCTAGGGCATTAGCCTCATATCTAAATAAGCCATTAGTTGGGGTGAATCACTGCTTAGCCCATATAGAAATAGGCAGAATGATTAATCGAGTTAGGGATCCGGTCACACTTTATGTCTCTGGCGGCAATACGATAGTATCTGCTTTTGAGGCTGGAAGATATAGAGTCTTCGGCGAGACATTAGACATAGCCATAGGAAATTGTCTCGACGTCTTTGCTAGGGAGGCTGGTTTAAGATCGGAGCCAGGTAAACCATTGGGCGCAGTTATCGAGGAATTAGCCTCTAGAGGTAGGAGGCTAGTGCCGCTTCCATACACGGTGAAGGGGATGGACTTATCTTTTAGCGGGCTATTAACCGCGGCTGTCAACTTGCTACGTGAGGGAAAATATCCTCTCGAAGATTTATGTTTTAGCCTTCAGGAGATAGCTTTTTCTATGCTTACTGAAGTGACTGAGAGAGCGCTAGCGCATACCGAGAAGAGGGAGGTTTTATTGACTGGAGGGGTTGCGGCGAATAAAAGGCTTCAGGAAATGCTGAGGGTGATGGCTGAGGAGCACGATGCACGCTTCTCGGTTGTGCCAAAGGAGTATGCAACAGATAATGGTGTGATGATAGCTTGGGCTGGTATATTATGCTACAAATATGGGCTGACAACATCCATTGAAAGAAGTTTCGTTAAGTTAAAATGGAGACTAGATGATGTTGAAGTCCCATGGTTTGAGGGATGATCTTCTCTAAGTAGAAAGATAACTTCGGGGCTACGCCATGATTGGGGTTCTGATAAAGAAGGGTGCTGAAGCAAGTATTTATCTTGGTGAGTGGTGTGGGCGAAAGGTCATCTTTAAGAAAAGATTACCAAAAAAATATCGTTTACCAGAGCTAGATAGAGCTATACAAATCCAGAGGACTAAACATGAGCCACAGCTAATCCATAAGGCCAAGGAGGCTGGCGTTCCAACACCCATTATATATATGGTTGACCTTGAGGAAGCGACGATAGTCATGGAGTATATTGAGGGCAAACGGATAAAAGATATACTTAATGATTTGACAAGCGAGGAAAGAATTAAGATAAGCCGCCAGATAGGCAAGCTTATAGGTAGGCTACATAAGAGCGGCATAATTCATGGCGACCTTACGACATCAAATATGATACTCACTCCAGAGGGGAAAATAGCCTTAATAGATTTTGGGCTTAGTGAACAGAGTGTGGATCTGGAGTCGCGGGGTGTGGACCTCCATCTAGTTAAAAGAGCCTTAGCAAGCGCACACTATAAATATGTTAACGAATGTTTTAATGCTATTATAGAAGGATATGAGGAGGAAATGGGCTCAGATCTCACCAGAGACGTTTTAAATAGGGTTGCAGAGATAGAGAAGAGAGGCAGATATGTAGCGGAAAGGTGATTTTAAATTGCCCGTAAGTAAGAACTTCCCATATGAAAAATTGATCTTTTTCGCCACAGAAAACGTGAATAAATTTAATGAAGTTAGAAGAATCTTGGCAGAATACGGTATATCTGTAGCCATGATTAAGGTTAAAACACTGGAGATCCAAGACGATGACATAGAAAAAATTGCTAGAATAAGCGCGCTAAATGCTTATCGGGAGACAAATCTGCCAATTGTTGTTGAGGATGCTGGCCTCTTCATAGAGACTCTTAAAGGCTTTCCAGGACCATATTCATCATATGTTTACCGGACAATAGGATTAAATGGAATACTAAAGCTTCTAGAAAATGTAGAGAACCGTAAAGCTTATTTTAAATCTGTAGTCTCCTTCTGCGAACCTAATGGGGTGGTAAGGAGCTTTCAGGGAATAGTTTATGGCGAAATTACTAGGGAGGTTAGGGGTGAAGGGGGCTTTGGCTTCGACCCAATTTTTAAGCCATATGAAGAACCAAATAAAACGTTCGGTGAGATGACTATTGAAGAAAAGAATAAGTTTTCGCACCGCGCAAAGGCATTTAGAAGATTTGCTGAGTGGTATAGGAGTGTATACATTTCCTAGAACCAAAAAGCATATTTTTATCATTGTATCTTTTTTTGATTTACAGGGTTGATTGGGTTGCCCATAGTAGATCCATTAAAAAGAAGCATTGCTCAAAGGAAAAGATTATACCTGAAAATATGTAGAGACTGCGGAGTTAGAAATGCACCGACTGCCGAGAAATGTAGAAAATGTAGAAGCAGAAATTTAAGATGGAAGAAGCGGGAGAAAACTCGATAAATGTTTAAATTATGGATGAACTTTGTTCCCTTTTAGCGTTGTGTTGTTCTATTCTTAGAACTACTTCTACTGGGCAGTCAGGCGGCAGCTTCATTTTTCTTATCGATGAATCTCCTATAGATATCATCGCAAATACTCCCGCGACTTCGGCCTTAGCCTTATAAACCAGATTTAGTAATGCCTTTTGCACCTCTCCGCCCTTTATTACTTCGTCAACTATTAGCACGCTATCACGTTTCTTTATCGAATCTCTCGGAATATAAAATGTTAGTGTATAGCCAGACTCGCTTAAAACGCATGTTTCCTCTAGGAACGATGAAACGCCAGCCTCTTTCATAGTCTTCGCAATAACTAAATTTACACCCAAGGCATTCGCAACCATCGTTGCTAGTGGGATCCCATCGACTGCGGCTGTTAAGACCTTAGTTATCCTTTTTCCAGCAAATTTTGCTATGGCATAATTTGCAGCTTGTCTTAAAAGAATAATGTCTCCTGCAATAAATGTATTATCAAAGTATCCATTTTCATCAAATCTGACCCTTTTCTTAAATTCGTTCTCTATTCCAACAATCTTTGAGAGAGTACACCAAAGGTCTCTTGCCCTCTCTTTGTTTGGAAGAACATGACCCTTAACATAACGGCTTAAGACTGTTACTGGTAAGTTAGTTTTCGCGGATAATTCTCTATAAGTGTAATATTTTTTGGCCGTCCTGAGAAGTTCAACTGTTGCTAAACGAAACTTTAAATCTTCCATATGGGTTGAGGATTTAAACTCATCGACTAGATCATCAAACATAAGAAATCAACTCCACAATCTTCTACAATCAAATCAAAGATCTCTAATAATCTCACTTTTGTTCTTCTCTTTAGTAGTTCGAAAACAATTCTTATAAA
>JAGTQD010000070.1 GCA_018396405.1 Candidatus Bathyarchaeota archaeon | reverse complement strand
AAATCCATGCCGACGGACCCAACCGAGGGGCGGGTAAGCCTGCTCGCTATGAGGGCGGGTTTACCCAGGCATGGGACACGGTGGGCGCGGGCGCCTTAAAACTCCCACGCCGGAGAGAGCTTAACTGAGGGGAGCGTATGGCTCCGCTATGAAGTTAAGTGATAGGTTACGTGGGAGACAATTAGGCGCCCGCGATAAAGATAACTTTTCATGAGAACAGCTTTTAAGTCACTTTCATAAATTGAAGCTAGGAAACTATAAGGCTTCGGATGATGATCTTGGATATCGAAACTAAGCTGGAGTTAATTAAGAGGCCGCCAACGGAAGAAGTCCTGGTAGAAAGCGAGTTGAGGGAGCTTTTGGAGACCAATGAGCACCCCAGCCATTACATAGGGTTTGAGATTTCAGGGCTCCTTCACCTCGGAAACCTTGTCTTGTCAGGTTTTAAGATAAATGACTTTATGAAGGCTGGGATAAAGTGTCAAGTATTTCTCGCTGACTGGCATAGTTTCATAAACAATAAGTTTGGCGGGGATTGGGATAAAATTCTCATAGCCACTAAGTATTATGAGAAAGCTTTTAGGTTCTTCTGTCCAGGCGTTAAGATTATCGTAGGTTCAGAGCTATATCACCACAATGACGATTATTGGCGGAACCTCCTTAAATTTGCTAAGCATATGACGCTCAGCAGAACACTTAGATGCTTGACGATAATGGGTAGAAGTGAGAAGGAAAAACTTGACCTCTCACAATACTTCTATCCGCCTATGCAGGCCGTTGATATAAAGGCTATAGGCGCAGACATACCCCATGGAGGCATGGATCAACGGAAAGCCCATGTCCTAGCTAGGGAAATCTTTCCAAAAATGGGTTGGAAGAAGCCTGTAGCAGTTCATCATCACTTGTTAATGGGCTTAGCTCAACCTGTTAAGCTTAATACACGCGACAAACTTGAACAGGTTATAGCCAGCAAAATGAGTAAATCTAAACCTTGGACAGCCATTTTCATCCATGACAGCGAAGAGGAAATAATAGCTAAACTTCGCAAGGCGTGGTGCCCGGAGAGACAGGTGGATATGAACCCCGTTTTAGAGATAGCGAAGTATATAATATTCCATGAAAGGAAATCCTTCAGAGTGGAGCGGCCATCTAAATATGGTGGAGACATAGAATTTGGAAGTTATAGCGAACTTGAAAATGCATATAAAAGTGGGCAACTTCACCCTCAAGACCTTAAAAACGCTGTAGCAAAGGAGTTGGCGAGAATCCTTGAACCCATTAGAAGTTTCTTTGAAAAGGACAAAGAAGCTAGGGAATGTCTTGAAATAGTAAAGAAAGCTGAGGTGACGAGATAGGAATATGATATCTAGAATGAAGGAAATAGAGGAAAGAATACAGCTGATCCTCGAATGTATAGCTGAGGAGTCCGCTAAAGGGACCCCAATAATAGTTGAAGGCTTAAAGGATATGAAGGCTTTAGAAGCCCTTGGGGTGTCTGGGAGGATAATAATGGCTAAAGCTGGGGGTAAATCAATCCATGACGTCATAATGGAGGTGGAGGAGTGTCAAGCTCGAGAAGTAATCCTCCTCTTAGACTTTGACAGAAGGGGGCGCGAGTGGACGAGACGCTTAAGGCAGCGGCTTGAGAGATCTGGAACTCGCCCAAATACGGAATACTGGAGCCAACTCCTACAGCTTGTGTGGCGAGAGGTAAAGGATATTGAGGGGTTGGTAAGTTATATTGAAACACTGAAGCGGAGGTTATACAATCAGGCATAAAATTATATGCTTTAAGCAATTATTCTACTCGATCATCTGAGCACTTCTTGGCTTCTTCAGCAAAAATTTTTAATTCTTTCAACTTCATGAAAATGCGTTTCTCCTTGGGGAATTGGTCATTATAACGAATTGAACAAGCGTCGCAAGCTGCTTACCAGGGAAAAATACAACGTTCGACGTTACGCCATCACAAGCAGTCGAGGGATGCGTATCCTAAAATGGCTTAGGAAGACTTTGGAGCCAACCAGTCTATAAACCGTCGCGGATCACTACATCTCACTTGAACCTTTATAGGTCCAAGGGGCGACTCCGCGAAGGCCTTGGAGAAGGATATGTGCCCAACATAAGCCACTTGCTTATTAAGGTAGAAGATTATTGTATCACCGATCAAACCTTCAAAGAGGATGGTTCTTGCAGCATCACAAATGCGCTCCCTTCTAAGGAGGTTATAAAATTTTGATAAAGTTTCAAAACCTTTGGCTTCAACCACCAAAATGCCTCCTTCACCTTGAGGGTGAGGCTTAAACTCTAGAGGTAATGGGCCCAAGACATTTTCGACGGCACGCCTTACCTTCTCTTCGGATTCTGTCGGATTAACTTCAACCTCAACTCGAATTTCTATCTCATCCACTCTGCCTCAATCCTCGCTAAAACTTCTTTAGCCTTAATTTTAGCCTCCTCTAACCCGCCATTGTTAATTATCATATAGTCGGCCATGGCTATGGCGTTGCCTAAACCTACGCTTAGCTCTCGCATATCCCTTTCATGAAAAATCTCCCAGCTTTGAGGGTCATCACTCCGCTGGCGGTTAAAAAGCCTCTGGAATCTAAGTTTTGGGGGCGCATGAACTGCTAGTAACACGAAGTTCCTGAAACTTCTTTTAAACTCTTCAACTTCAGCTAGGCTACGTATGCCATCAACTAAAATCCTATCCTCTGGTCTCTCAACAATCTTAGCCAGACACCTCCTAGCTATAACGGCTTCACCCTCTGAACGCCGTAGCTCAAGCATAATGCGCCCAATATTTTCCGGACTCGGATTCAAACCCCTCTTGCGGGCTTCTTCGCGAACCTCATCACCCATCACTACGATTCCATAACCTCTCTCCTTTGCAACCTCCACAATAACGGATTTACCAGCTCCAGGCATTCCTGCCAAGCCAACAACCAACTTTTCTGGAGACATATCAGGCTCAACCCTTAAATCCTCTATGAATATTTAAACGTTAAAGCGTTTAAGCTAATTTATAGCATTTTTAGTGTTTAAGTGAGAGAAAATGGCGGAGACATTTAGCCCCTCTTAATTTTTCAAAACGCATATTGGCAACTTATGCGTCTTAGATGGAATGATAAAGGAATGATAAATATGTCTGAAGCCATAAGAAGCTTTATAGCTTTTGATATTGACGATCAACAGATTATTGATAAAATTCAGAGCTTTCAAAGAATCTTGGCTGAGACAGGTGCTGATCTGAAACTAGTAGAGCCTCAAAATATTCATATTACCTTAAGATTTCTCGGAAATATAACCCTAAACATGGTCGATAAAGTGTACGATGTTATGAAAAATGTTTCATTTAAGCCATTTACCATCAAGATCCAAGGGGTTGGCGCCTTCCCCAAAATTCACCACCCATCCGTTATATGGGCTGGTGTAAAGCAAGGTACATTAGAATTACGAAGCATATTTGATCAACTTGAGTTTGGCTTGCGCCGACTTGGATTCCCACCTGAGCCTAAAGGTTTTAGCCCCCACATCACCATTGCCAGGGTTAAGTCTGGCAGAAGCAGATCTGAACTTGTAAAGAAAATTAATGAGAACGCTAATATTGAATTCGGGTCTTTTACAGCTGAATGCTTAAGGCTTAAAAGAAGCGAGTTAACGCCTAAAGGCCCAATGTACTCGACTCTCAGGGAGTTTAAACCCGGATTGAAGGCTTAAGCCATGTTAACGAAAGCTGAGGATGTTTGTCGAGAAATCTTGGAGAGAGTTACGCCAAAGGAGGATGAAAAAGTAAGAGTGGAAGCACTAGCAGAGACTCTAGTGAAACGAGTTGCTAATGCGGCTGAAAAATTTGGGGTAAAAGCTAACGTCCGTATTGAGGGGTCTGTAGCGAAAGATACTTGGCTAAGCATGGAGCCAGATATAGATGTCTTCATACGCCTCCCAACAAGCATACCCCGCGAAGCACTTGGAGAAATTGCCCTAAAAATAGCTAGAAAAGCTGTTGAGGGGGCAAAGCAGATTGAGAGATTTGCTGAGCATCCATATCTTGAAGCCGTAATTGACGGTATTCGTGTAAATATAGTTCCATGCTACGATGTTAGACCTGGAAAGTGGATAAGCGCTACTGATCGTACGCCATATCACACAGACTATGTTAAGAAGTGCTTAAACCAACAGATGCGGGGGGAAATCCGTTTACTAAAAAAGTTTATGAAAGGCATAGGCGTATATGGTGCTGAAATAAAAATTGGAGGCTTCAGCGGATACCTCTGCGAGTTATTGGTGATATATTTTGGATCCTTTTTAGAGACGTTAAAAGCCTTTGCTAGGTTGAGAAGGCCCATGATTATTGACATAGAAGGCCACTATAAGGGCAGGAATGATGAAATCCCACTTTTATTTAGGGATCCCCTTATAGTTATAGATCCGGTGGATCCAGCTCGAAATGTAGCCTCAGCTGTACAACCTGAAAGACTCTATTCCTTCGCAGCTGCAGCTAGAGCTTTCCTTGAAAAACCAAATATTAAGTTCTTTTACCCTCCTGAAGTTAAGCCATTAACTGTGCAAAAGTTGAGGGAAAAACTTGAGGGCATGGGGACAACATTAATATTCCTAGCCTTTGAGAATATTAGCACAGTCCCCGATGTTTTATGGGGGCAACTTTATAAGTCACATAAAGCATTGGTGAGGCTTCTACAACTTAATGAGTTTAAACTGCTTCGAAGCGCATGCTGGAGCGATGAAACGAAATCGAGCATGTTCATATTTGAGTTAGAGCATCGCTTTTTATCTCAAGCCAAAAAACATTTAGGGCCACCCATTGAGAAAGTAGAGGACTGTAGGAGATTTATCCAGAAACACGCATCAAGTCATGGAACCATAGCTGGACCATATATTGAGGATAGTAGATGGACTGTTATAGTAAAGCGAAAGTACATAGATGCCGTAACATTGTTAAATGATAAGTTAAAAGTCGATGGTGGCAGAAGTATAGGAATATCCAAGGATATAGCTAAAGCCATTAAAAGAGAATTTAGGATATACGTAGATGATCAAATAGCTAAATTTTATGAAGAAAATGAAGAATTCGCTAAGTTCTTAACCGATTTTCTCGATGGAAGGCCTATATGGCTAAGGGATTCTTAAAAAGTGTGAAATAATCAGTGAGAGCCCTAGGATCCAACAGTAGAAGGCAAAAAAGTGTAGTCGTTGCCTTTTAACAATTTTCCAAAGAGTCTTCAAGCTGAGGTAACCAGTAACCATAGCTACCATAGCGCCTGCCGCTACCTCTAAATAAGTTACCTCTGTAGATGATAATGCGCTAAAATCCATAAGTAAGGTTATGCAAAAAGCACCTATTATCGTGGGTATAGATAATAGGAAGGTGAACCTAAAAGCTTCTTCACGTTTAACGCCCATTACTAAAGCGGCGGCGAGTGTCAACCCGCTTCTAGAAAGACCTGGGATAACGGCTATCCCCTGCACCGAGCCTATGACTAAAGCTTTTTTTATACTTATTTCCTCACATCCCTCTCCTGAAAACTTTACGGAGTATAGGATAGCACCGCAGATGAGTAGTGCAAAGGCTATAGGTAAATTGTTCAGCAAAGTTAAGCTTTCAACTATAATCTTAAGGATCAATCCAAGAATAGCCGTAGGGATCAAACCGAAAATTAATGGAAAAATTAAACGTCCATCGGCTGATTTAAAGTCTAAGTGGATGATGGCTGAGAGTATATGCTTAACATCACTTCTGAAGAATGAAAGCACAACAATAAGAGTGCCAACATGCAGGGTAACATCAAAGAGTAAAGGAGGTTCTAAACCCATGATTTTTTCAGCAATCCTCAAGTGTCCACTACTTGATATTGGGAACCATTCAGTAATGCCTTGAATTAAACCCAGGATAATTATTCCAATTAATTGATCCAATAACATGACACCTTAAATGGTACAAAACTATCTTAAGGTTGCTTAAAATATTTTTTAATAGAGACAAATCCATGAAGAATCAAATGGAGGCGAAGGTCTTGAAGCTACTCCTCGACGAAATGTACGCTGGATTAAAGGAGTATTTTGAAATTCTAGGTTGGAAGGTTTTAACAGTACATGATGTAAACTTACAAGGTGCAAAAGATAGGGAGATCGTTGAATATGCAAGAAATTATGGCTTACTCCTGATCACTCAAGATCAAAAACAAGCTGAATTAGCGGAATTAGCTGGTGTAAAATACGTTTTAATATCAAATGCGATTATCGCAAAAATCGCGGATGCCAAGATAAGAGAGAAATATCCAGACGCCGTGCAGAGTGGAGATGATCCTTAATTTGACAATAGCGACAAGGACGACATGAGAATAAAGTGTTAGGACCAGCTGAAGACAAGATTTCATTGAGGTAATTTTGCCCGTTGGTGTCCGAGATTGTTTAAATTACGGTTTCTAAAGCAAAAGATTTATTTTGAAGACTATATCGAGAAGTTGTTGCTCTAGGGGGTTAGAAGAAAGGAAGATGATCTATACTACACGTAATGTCTCGACTTCAGCTGGGGGTATCCTCCATGCTGAAGTCAAAGACTATAATGGTAATCATGACACTGAGCATGCTCTACTCCATAGGAGTTGGGCTACTTGGCCCAGTTTACCCTATATTTGTAGTTAATCGTTTCTCAGCCTCAATACTTGACATAGGATTTTTATATGCCCTTTTTGGTTTTATCGCCGCCATTTTCCAGGTTTTGGCTGGAAAACTTGCCGA
Source organism: Candidatus Bathyarchaeota archaeon (assembly GCA_018396405.1). Classification (GTDB taxonomy): domain Archaea; phylum Thermoproteota; class Bathyarchaeia; order Bathyarchaeales; family DTEX01; genus DTEX01. The sequence goes on along the minus strand of JAGTQD010000070.1, from coordinate 686 downwards.
TAACCATGGAAGGGAACGCGTATTCTTTGCGGGTGTCATGCTGGGTGCTATTTGCTCAGTAAGTTACATATACGCCTCTGACATAAAGCAGTTATACGTCATAGAGCTTCTATTTGGAGTTTCTTATGCATTGCAAAGGCCATCCATGCTAGCTATGATGGTTGATTTAAGTGATCGAAGAAGCCGAAGCACGGTTCTTGGCATGTTTGAATCCATCTACACGATGATTGAAGCTATTTCAGCTCTTCTAGCTACCATAATAATTAGCCAGATAGGATTTGAAACTCTTTTCTTCATATGCTCAGGTTGCCAAGCAACCTCTGGCTTTATAGCACTTAAATACAAACGCTAAGGTTATTACTAAGGAAATTAAGTTAACAAGTAATGTTGATATCTGAAGCCCGGTGGTGTAGCGGTCAAGCATGGGGGCCTCTGGAGCCCCTGACGGGAGTTCGAATCTCCCCCGGGCTACCACCAAATCAGAACTTACGGTCCCGATACCTTATTTTCGGTTTCATCCATTTCTTTAAGCTGTAATTCTTTTGTAATGGCTTTTTCACAGATTTTTGAAATATTTAAGCCTTTTTGTGGCTTCTAGCAGCGCTTGAGGATTAAGTGTATGGTTACCGTTTCTTAAAACGGCCCATGCGCGCACAAACAAACATAGCACTTCCTAGCCTTAAAAA
>JAGTQD010000007.1 GCA_018396405.1 Candidatus Bathyarchaeota archaeon | reverse complement strand
AGTTGTGGAGAGACCAGAGAAGCCATGCATCTATATACTTGGAGGGGCTAAAGCTGACGACTCGCTTAGAATATCAAAGTATGTTTTAGAGAATAATATTGCAGATTATGTCTTAACAGCCGGGATAACCGGCCACCTATTCCTTGTAGCTAAAGGCTATGATCTTGGTAAACCAAACATGGAGTTCCTAGAGAAGAATAAGCTGCTCGATTTAGTCCCCGGAATAAAAGAGCTGATAAGTAAGTATCCTACCAGGATTGAGACTCCAGTAGACGTGGCCATTGAGGTTGATGGTAAGAGGAGGGAGATAACTCTGGCAGAGCTGCCCACAAACTACCCAATATATGATATTGGAGCAAAGACCATTGAAAGATATACGGAACTTATCATGAAGGCTAAATCAATAGTCTTTAGCGGCCCGCCAGGGGTATTTGAGAAGGAAGAGTTTAGGAAGGGGACGAGGGCCCTCTTTGAGGCTATGGCATCCTCTAGAGCATTTACGCTTGTTGGTGGCGGGCATAGTATAGCAGCCGTTCAAAGCCTAGGGTTAGCTGACAAGATGAGCTATATAAGCACGGCTGGCGGAGCACTAATAGAATTCTTAATGGGCAAGAAATTGCCGGGCGTGGTAGCCCTCGAGGAAGCTGCGAAAAGATCTGCAAAAACTTAAAAACCCCTCTTAAAAACTTGCCTCCCTCAAATCTCTATTTTTCTAATCCTTAGTTAATCAGGGTAATGGTAGCTCTCATTCTCGTTCTCGCTTTTCAGGGCGGCTATAAATGGTAGTGCTAGAAGGAGAAATATTGTAGATGTGGCGAATGGTGGAATATAGTTTGGCTTAGAGATCGCCCATAGGATGCTTCCTATTATTGGCCCTATTATTGATCCGATGCTGAAGAAGGCTGATGTTAACCCGAAACCTCTGCTCAACCTCTCCCTCATTAGGGTGGCAATGTATGCCGAGAATGCTGGCGAAGATAAGTTTCCTGAAATGCATGATAAAGCGTTTATTAATATGAAATGTGTGAGGGTTCTGGAGAATGGTAATAGTAGAATTAAAGGTGCGCCTATAAGTGTGGAAGTCACTATAACTGGCTTATACCCAAACCTATCTGAAAGTTTTCCGCCAGGAATTTGTGCAAGAGCCGTCGCTAAACCCCATCCGAGAGAGTAGGCGATTCCCATATCGGCGGGGGATGCGCCAATAACATAAACGAGATACGCTGTGATTACGGGGAGGAGGACTCCGTTACCTAAGCCAGAAAAGAGTTGCGCAAAACATAAGAATAGCAGCCTTTTTTTGATATATATTTTCTGGGGCTCTCCGTCTTTATAAGCTGGCTGAGGCGATGAAGAGATTCCCTTCAAGATTCCCATGAAGATTATAAACAAGATTAATGTAATTAACGAGAGCGCCAATGAGAGTATTAATGGAAAGCGTAAGAATACTGTTTCTGAGAGGAACCCTCCTATTATTGGGGAGGGTATTTGGCTTATGATCCAAGAGAGGTTAAATACCCCAAATATCATCCCCCTAATCTCTCTTTGAGCTAGGCTTGCAACCATGGCATTTAGTGATGGAGTAAGTATCCCATAGAATACTCCAAAGAGGATATATGATCCCAGTATCCATATATGATCCCTCGCAAAAAGAATGAGCGCAAATGATGCTGGGAAAATGGCAAGCGCGAGAAGAATTATAAGCCTTCTATCAAATCTATCTCCAAGAAAGGCTCCAAGAATATTTGCAGATATTTTAATTATGCTGAAGATAGAGGTTAGTAAACCAAGCATTGTGACTACGGCTGTCTCTTCAGCGAGAAATTCTCTGATGAGATAAGGTACTGTTGGCCAGCTGAGACTATCGGAGAAAATTATCATGAACATCATTATCCATAGGAAGGTAAAAGGGCTGTTAAGGCGGGGAGAATAATTCCGCAATTTATTAATCGCTTTCACGTGAGAATAATTTATTAGCATCGTCATAACCTTATCCTATCCATTGAAAATATAATGAAGATTTCAAGAATGAAAAGTGGCGGGGAATATTTAAGAAATTGGGAAATTAATCTAAGACGGCTTCTCCTGCTCTTTGGTCTCCGCCTTCTTCAGCTCGCTCTCTATCTCCTTTTCGATCTCTTCTATGGGTTTTGGAGGCGGAGTTGTCGCAAGAGTATAACCTATCCAGCCGATTATGGCGAAGATTATTGCTACAGCCACAGCACCAGTAAGCTTAAGTAGGAATAGGTCTACGCCTATCAATGGCGGGAAGAAGATGAGCCAGATATAAGCAACTATAATTGCAATCGAGACTACCAAGAGAACCATGCCTATAACCTGATCTTTATGCGTCTCTTCCCCCTCCTAACATATGCTCCACAAATTATAGGATAAATCTTTATAGCATTTAAGTTTTCGCTGGAAGAAGCCAGAGTCTTTTAAATCTTTCCTGTGACTAGTGGTTAGCATAGAGATGCTGCTGAAAAATAGTGGCGGTTAATGTTATGCGGGTATTATATAAGTCTTGGAAATATATTTTTATTCCCGCAGCTGAACGCCAGCGCCTCGAAACAGAAAATAGAAAATGATATGTTTATGTTTTAGCCTATTGTTTTAGATCATCATGTTCAGGGTTATCTCGAGAGGCCGTATAAAGTCTCCTTGGATATTTCATCTTAATACTGGATCATGTAATGGCTGCGATATTGAGGTAGTTGCCGCCTTCACTCCACGCTATGATCTTGAGCGCTTTGGCTGCCTGCTCGTTGGCTCGCCGCGGCACGCTGATGTCTTACTGGTCACTGGGCCTGTTACGCGGCAGATGCTGCCCCGCCTAATCAGGGTTTATGAACAGATACCTGAACCTAAGGTTGTAGTGGCTGTGGGTACATGTGCTTCTTCTGGTAGCCCGTTTCTTGGCAGTGAGATGATTGAGGGGCCAGCTGACAGGATTATTCCCGTGGACGCGTATGTTGTGGGTTGTCCGCCTAGACCTGAGGCGATAGTTAAGGGGGTCGTTATGGCTGTTATGAGCAAGTTTAGGTGATATGTGATGATTGAGCGTGGCATAGAAAAGGAGGTTGAAGTGGAGTATACTAGGCTACGTATACATTTTGGCCCGGTTCATCCGGCCCTTAAGGAGCCGGTTTCATTGAGGGTCTTCGTGAAGGGGGAGGAGGTTGTCGACGTAGATATAGTTTTAGGCCACGTTCACAGGGGCATAGAATCTCTTGCCGAGGGCCGAAATCTTGCTCAAGCGCTCTATTTAGTTGAGCGGATATGTGGGATCTGCTCCCATAGTCACACAACATGCTTCACCCAGGCGTTGGAGGAGATCAGCGGTATAAAGCCCTCGGAGCGGGCGCTTTATCTTAGGACGCTGATCTTCGAGATGGAGAGGATTCACAGCCATCTTCTCCTACTTGGGATCATGGCATATGAAGTTGGGTTCGATACGCTCTTCATGTTCACATGGCATGTGAGAGAAAGGATTCTTGACCTTTTTGAGAAAATTACCGGTAACCGCATCCACCATGCCATGAATACTATAGGTGGGGTTAGATGGGATTTGACGCCAGAGATGGTCAAAGAATTGGACGCCTGTTTGGGGGAGATAGAGAAGTCCATCAAATATATCCATGATGCCTTCATGGATAAAACTGTTGAGAAGAGGACTTATGGTTTGGGGGTTTTAGACCATAGCAGAGCAATAAAACTATGTGTAGTTGGACCAACTGCGAGGGGGTCCGGTGTGAACATCGATGTGCGGAGGGATCATCCATACGCCGCTTATAACGATATGAAGGAAGTCTTCTCAGTAATCTTGAGGAAGGATGGCGACGTATATGCTAGAACCGAGGTTCGGCTCCTAGAGATCCTTGAGTCGATAAATATAATTAGGATGGTTCTAGATAGGCTTCCTGAGGGGTCTATTCGCCCTGAGGAGAATATTTTTAGGCTCATGAGAAAGATCCAGGAGGGTGAAGCTGTCTCCTTAGTTGAGGCCCCTAGGGGCGAGCTCCTATATTTCGTTAAAACTGATGGAAAAGGTGGTTTAAGGAGGCTGAAGGTGCGGACTCCAACATTCTCTAACCTAGCATGTTTAAAGCATGTACTTGTGGGTCATGAGATCGCGGATATACCAGTCATAGTAGCCTCTATAGACCCATGCCTCTCATGTACAAATAGGGTTACAATAATTAATCGGGAGAATGGTGAATTAAATGTCGTTGGCATGGATACATTGAGGCGCAGGGTGAGAAAGAAGTGGATGCAGTAGTAGCCTTTTTAATTTCTATACCTATATCCCCTCTGTTAAGCCTCCTGTTTGAGGGTATAGATAGGAAGCTTCACGCCAGAATGCAGAAGAGAATTGGGCCGCCAGTCCTCCAGCCATTTTATGACCTAATTAAGCTGCTCGGTAAAGAAAGGATTATTCCTGCGACAGCGTCGACGAGAATATTTGAGATTATGCCCATGGTCTCCACAGCCTCCTCGCTTTTAGGGGCATCGATACTATTGTCCAATATTCTCTCTAATTCAAATATTGTTGGTGACCTAATATTAATTATATATTTACTTGCGATGTCATCTATAGCCCTAATCGTTGGCGGCTCCGCCTCAGGCAACCCCTATAGTGCTATAGGCTTTTCTAGAAAGATAAGTATGATGATAGCCTATGAGATCCCGATGCTTATTGCAGTGATCTCTATGGCTTTTGGCCCATCCCCCTCACTAGCGGTTAGCAGTATAATTGAATTTCAGGTTAGCCGAGGTTTACCATTAGTCGCATCCCGCTTAAGCATGGCTCTTGCGGCCGCAGCCTTCCTGTTATGTATACCAGCCGCAGCGTCAGTAGTCCCTTTTGATATACCTGAGGCAAAGACCGAAATTATATACGGGTTCCTCATAGAGTATGGTGGGCCATACTTAGCGCTGGCGAAGGTATCGAAAAGCGTGTTAAACTTCACTTTAACGCTGCTTGCTTCAGCAATTTTCCTCTATATTCCATCATTACTGGGGGAGGCTGCTCTACTAAACCTTGGCCTGTCTCTATTCTTATGCCTAATAGTTTCCCTGCTCATCATGTTCATTACTATAACTGTTCCACGCACAGTCCTCGCTAGGTTGAAGGTGGGGCAAGCCCTTAAATTTTACTGGGTGCTTCCACTAACATTATCATTTTCCTCCATTATCTTATCTGCAGTAAACCTGTAGGTGAGAATCTTGAGGGTTGGAAAGGTATTTCGCGATGCTTTTCGGTCGCTTTTCCGTAAGCCTGTTACAGTAGAGTATATAACTAAACCTGGAAAGATGGTGCCCGTTCCAGAACGATTTAGGGGTAGGATATCTTATGACAGGGAAACTTGTATAGGGTGCTTGCTTTGTATAAGGGTTTGTCCCGGTGGCGTAATATTATCGACTGAGGAGGGGAAGGTAGCCTTCAATATCTCTAGGTGTATTCTCTGCGGGCAGTGTGCTGAAGTATGCCCAAAGGGGGCGATTAAATTGAGTTCACAGTTTGAGATCGTGACCTATAACAAGGAAGAGCTTACCATCAAGTAAAGTTTATTAGACTTCCACATATCTAGATTAATTGGGGTTGAGTCCCTCTTGTCACAACATCCTCATGAACTTGTTGTCCTGTTATTGAAGGGTGTTATGTTCAGGCACACAGAGTATAAGTCGCTTGAGGAGTATCTTGCTGAAAAATATGGGTTTAAAAGGATTGAAGAGAAAGAGCATGTTGTCTCGGAAGATAGACAGATAGTTCCAGTACATTATGAGAAAATAGTTTTTCAGGGGGGAGATAAGGGCCCCGTTGTGCTGGAGGAGACTGAGGAGAAACTTTCTACATTAAAGGTTTATGAGGGAGAATATATGGATGCAAAGATATCTTTATACATAATGGGAGATGTTATTCAGAGAGAAGATGTTGTTACAGAGGCTGGCGGTGGGGAGCAATATTCCATTTACACGTCTGAATACCAATTAATAAAACTTGTTAGCGAGAGCGGATACGCCCTACAGCAGCTAATCGATCGGCTGGTAGTCGATTTAGGACTTGATGTTAAGTCTAAAGAATGGGTCTTCCACAGAAGCAGGGAGGCCTAAACGCTAAAATAAACTGGCCTTATAAACCTTAAGAGGAGTTCTGGGCGGAGTCCTAAAATTAGTGTTGCCGCCGACAAGATGATTGCGGGTAACCACATTAGTATGGGAACATCGCCTTTAACATCAAAATTTGCTTGTCTTCTGCCTAGAAAGATCCTGTTGAACGAGCGGATTAAAAAGATGAATGAGATTAAAGAGATACAGACGAGTAAAATTACCATCAGGATTGCTAGGGTTAAGTTTCCGTTGTTATTAAAGAATTTGTAGGATGCGCTATAGAAGAGTAGTTTTGCGTGGAAGCCGCCCATCGGTGGGATGCCGGTCAGCGAGAAAGCGCATATTATATAGCTCAGCGCCGTTTTACTCATCTTTTCAACCAGGCCGCCAAGAGAGTCCATATCTGAGCAGTTAGTGTTAAAGTAGACTGAGCCTAGACTCAGTATTAACCCGGTCTTCGCTATTGTGCCAGTTATCAGGTAGAACTGTCCTATTATGAGGCTCTGGGCTTCTTGAGGGGAGAGTAGGCTTAGGGCAAAGAGGGAGTGTCCGTATTCATCTATGCTACAGTAGGCAAACATCCTAAAGAAGTCTTTTTGGGAGTATGCCATTAGAGCCCCGAAAATCATTGATATTAGCCCGGTTCCAAGCATTAGGACCAATATAACGCTTGATGGATAGATTCTATATAGTGGGTCGACGAGCTTATAGAGGGCTAAAATCAGGGGAATAGGCTCTATAGAGGTGAATCCGTTGACGATTATTGTGGATGCTGGAACGCAATCGGGCAGCCAGCCGTGGAAGGGGGCGAGCCCAATGTCCGCACCTAATCCAATTATGAAGCAGGCTACAACAAACATTAGCAGGCGCGGGTTTTTAACTAATACTATGTGCTTCTCAGGAAGACTGACTAGCTGTAAAAGGTTAGATTCTCCAGTAAAAATATATATTGCTAAAACTCCGATTAGAACGAATAGTGCGCTTATAGCGGTGATAATTAGGTATTTAAAGGCGGCTTCAGTTGACGCTTTAATGGGGTTGTGGGCGACGAGTATTATTGACACGCCGATGAGCAGTTCCACGAATAAGAATATGCCGAACAGATCATATGAGAGCAGCAGCCCAAACATGCAGCATAGAAGAAGTAGTAGGAAGAAATTGTATACTCCAGGCTTCAGCCGTCCGCCTCTCTCGGCGCCCATATTATAAATTGAGACTAGGATGAAGAGTATAGCTGTGCTAGCTAGTGCGGCAATGTTCGAGGAGTCTGCCCTTAAGCCGAGCTCCGCTGTCTCTAAGACTTCGCCTGCAGCACAATACGGAATCATCGCCAGTGGCGCAGCTGAGCTTAGGGCAGCGCTTATTAACAGCAGTATTTTCGACATCTTCCTCGAAAACTCCTCCAGAAACTTGAATAGGCATGTGAATAGGCATAATGTTCCAGAGAAGAATGGTACTATTAGTGTTAAGAGTGGGAGTAGGGAATACATTGTTTACCAGGCCACCTTCCAGCGGTCGACTAGTAGTGTGCCATGATCTCGATAGGCTTCAACGATTATATATGTTCCCATCGCGGTCACAAATATCATTAGGGTGAGGATGAAGGGAACGAGCATTAATGGTATCTCAGCTAATAATGGGTAGAGGGAGTTTTCGGCCATATTTAATCCGGCGAGTATCTTTAGTGGGTCACGCCTAGTAACCATAAGAAAGAATGAGAAAGAAAACATGAGCATGCAGAAAGAGAAGACCATGTTTTCTTTTTGCAGTAGCTGGGGCCTAGTCGCCCATAAAATCGTGTACATGGCTGCGGCTGACGCGATCAATATGGCTAGTCTTCGAGCCCCAATTATGGGTGCATCAATAACATTCTCGGTTTTCACAACCCCCCAATAAAGGATTAGGGGGACGACAACCGCCGCCGAGAACCACTCTGCGAAGGCTATGAAGAAGTGTATGAGGGCTTCAATATTTAATCCAACTATTAGGTCGATTAGGCAGCGGACGAGTGTAACAGAGCCTATCGCTAAGGCTTGAAGGGAGAGGAGTATTATTGTTTGACGGGTGCTTTTGGAGAAGCAGCCCAGAATAGTAACAAAGGATGCGGCAACCAAGGCTATGATAGACAGGGTCTCCATAATCTATCCCGCCAAAACCGCCAATATTATCATGAACAATGCCCCCAAAGTGAAAGATAAGACGGCTGGGAAATATTTTTGTTGGATGTCTAAGCGGAGCAATCCTCTACAAAAGTTGAAGAATTTTTTCGCCAGCGCATAATAAAATCTATCAATGTTAAATATATGGCAAATTGAGTCGATTGCTAGGGTGCGGTTCAATATATTATAGAAGTGGCGGGCTCGGAGACCATCTAGCAAATCTATATCTTCCCCGCAGATAAATGGCTTAAATGTCTCCTCCCTCTTGATATAGACTCTTTCTGCATAGATCGCTCTTCTCCTAAAGGCAATGTAGATTGCAATTATCACTAGGCCTAGGTAAGATAGAAAGATAAGGGTGCCTAAAAATGGGTTCCAGAGACCAGATCCTGTGGCGATGTCGCCCACTATTGATGTCAATTTAAAGCTAAGTTGCAAGCGGTTTATTGCAGGTATTATCAGGGAATTCAATAGTAGCTGGGGGAATGCGCCAAAAACGAAAAGGCATGCCAGAAGGAGCAGCATTGGAAATAACATTAACGCTGGTGGCTCAGTAACTTTCCTCTTGTATTCCATGGCTTTACCAAAGAAGACGGTGCTTATCATCCTTAGGATGGCGGCGGTTTTTAGAATTGAGCTGAGGAATAGCAGGGCAATAAAGATTAGAGCGTTTAATTCTAGTGCGGCGTGCGCTCCAAGCCATAGAGCGGTGAAATAGCCGAGGAAGGGAAAACCAGCCATAGAGAGAGCCCCTATTGTTCCAATAGTAGCTGTGATCGGCATGTAATTACCTAATCCCCCCATAAAATCCATCGATGTCTTTCCAACTTGAAATATCACTCCTCCCAGAGCCAGAAATATGAGCGCTATGAAGAGAACATGGTAAACCATGCCAAGTAAACCAGCAGCAAACCCCAAAGACGTAGTAAATCCGAGGGTCATAACAGTGCTCCCCAATGCAGAAACGTGACAATATGCTACAACCCTTTTACTTTCATTCTCCAATAATCCAAAAAAAGGCGCCAGAATGGATGTTAGAGCGCCTGTAAAGGATATTATAAATGACCAAATGCTAAGATTGCCGAAAATTAAGGATAATGCTGGAGGTAATATCTCTGCGGATCTAATTGAGGGAGCAAATATTTGACCAAAAAATCTTGGAAAAGCGTATAAACCCAGCAGGAAGCCGGCATGAACATAGACTGTTATAGGGGTTGCAGTGACCGTTGCATCTGGAAGCCAGGTATGTAACGGAAATTGGACAGCTTTAGGTAAAAGTCCAATAAAAAACAGCAAAATCACTAAAGGCATAATAGGGTGATTATAGAGACCGTGGCTCCAAGCGTGGATTTCCCATGTTCCAACGGCTAGATAAGTCAGTATTGAGCCAATCAATAAGCCGAATGTGCCAATGTGCAGCATAATGAAGGTTTTGAAGGCGGCTGCCACGCATTTAGGGTCATCATGCCAGAAGCCTACAAGGAGGAAAGAGCAGATGCTCGTTATCTCCCAGAAGACTAGGAAGAAAATCATGTTGCCTGAGAAGCAGCACCCTATCAATGAGCCTAGAAAGAGCAACATGAGTGAAAAGCCTCTGTTAAAAGTGTTCGGCACTGGGCGATATTTATTCTCTGGGCTAAGATATTTGACGGAGTATGTTATTGCAGCTGAGGCGAATAGCGCGAAGAAAATCGTGGGAATCAATGCTAACTCATCGATATAAATAGTTAATGCGAGGTCCCCAAAAGGCAGAGATGTGATTGGGAAAGAGTTCGCGATTGGTCCGCTCTCCACTACTATTTGAGTTAGTCTAAGCAACATGAGGAGTGTCGAATAGGATGTGAGTATACACAAAGCCTTTGCCAGATCATTTCCAATCTTTGGGGTTCGAGCGATGAGATGAGCTAGAAGGGCTACAACTATCGGCGTCAATATTACCGCGAGGGCTAGAGGATAATATTCTGTTAAGATAGCAGCTCCAGCCAACATCTCTAAGAGCAACCGCATTTTATGCTTTCAGAAAATCAAGTTGATAAACCCGATTATATATTTTGCTACCTATTGTTGTCCGCATCATCATTGCCCTAAAGCCACAGATAAGCCTAAAAACTGGTGTAGAGGTTAACTGCGACAAAAACATGTTTTATTTCTCATCTACCTCTTTTTACGCATGGGATGGGTGTCCGCTGGCCAGTCTTCTGGAAGGATTAGCGGTCTTAGGTCTGGGTTTCCCTCAAATTTAATCCCGAAGAGGTCGTGGATCTCCCGCTCATGGAGCAATGCTCCTGGAATAATATCTATTATTGTTGGGATGGTGAAATCGTCTGGGGGTAGCGTGACGCGCAGTGTTATTAGGATGCTGCTCCCACTTAAGTGGTAGAGGACTTCAATACTGTCCCCGGAGTTAAGTGCTGTTATAGCCGATAGATGTGTGAAACCCTCATCCACCAGAAACCTCACTACATCTCTAAGATCCTCTCTGCTCAGGCGGACAAATACCTGGTTTGCTCTCGGCACAGAATATTCAAGTATGCGGTGCTGGAAACGATCCACTAAAGTTCTAATTACCTCCATACCCACCTCAAACACTCCGAAACCCAGACATAATTGCTCCAACACAACAATAAAATTGTTGCTCTAAAAGGACCCCGAAAAGAGGGCGTGCACATCCTCCCTAAAGAAAAATACAGAGCAACAGGCATTCTACAGACAACTTAATCCTTAGAAATAAATTCTCCCGCAGATAATGACCGCGGTAAGAAGTAATCAGCCTCTCAATTCCCTTTATAAGATCTTACTGACCGCTGTAGTCGGATATAAAAAAATCTATCCCTTCAATTCTCTTTATGAGATTCATACATGCCCCATCTGCGGCTCAAAATTCATGTATATAAAACTTTCAATTCTCTTTATGAGATTCGATTTCTAACCCAACTTCATACTCTTTAAAAATCTCTCTTCCTTTCAATTCTCTTTATGAGATTCATTCGGCTCCAATTCCCGAATATGGGATCGACTGTGCAGCAGGTCTCTTTCAATTCTCTTTATGAGATTCCTAGGCGCCTACTTCTTGGTGAGTCTCTCCTCGGGGTTATTGCTTTCAATTCTCTTTATGAGATTCTGATTTAATTAGTAGTACACGTCGATTAATGGGCAAAATCGAGCCTTTCAATTCTCTTTATGAGATTCTGAGGGTTTTTCTTGCCCTGTTTTTCTTTTTAGGCTGTTTTTGTATTTAAGGTTTATGGTGCCGCTTCGGTGGTTGCTGATCTGCATTTAGGGTATGTGTTTCCACCGAAGCCCGATAGGAAAAACATTGTATTTTCAACTTGTCAAGTCGTTTAATTCTTTTAAAGTGGATGGATGTGTTTCCGACGGGTATTCAATTTTTCCCTAGGTGTCAGTTTAAGTAGGGGCTGATTTTATGCTCTCTTTTTCTAGGAATTTTGCGGCTGTTTCGTCAGATTTAAACCCAAGAATCTCATAAAGAGAATTAGTAAGGAAAAATTTTTCATGGATCCGACTACAGTTGTCAGCTGGAATCAAGAAACGCATACGACTTACTCTGGATTAGTCTTGAGCCCACTCTGGTATGAGTTCGGCCCACCATAATTTTAGTTTAAGGATGTTGCCGAAATATTCCTTCAAAATTGACCCTATTTAGAAACTCCTCAACCATGTTTTCAGTTTTCCTGAGCGCCCAATCATATAAAAGTTCAGGAAAATCTGAAGACTATTGTTCAGCATAATTTATTCCCAATATTAAAGGAATGGGAGGAGCAGAAGGCCGGGAAATAATAAAAATTAAAAGGCTGGTGTTAGATATTAGCTCTTTGGAGAGAAAGGGCGAAGATGCGTGGGCATGTAAATGTAAAGAAGGAGAAAATAAGGTATCGGCCGGTATCCGTGAGAGAAATACTCTTAGAAATGAAAAATTTATCTGAGCTCATGATCGATCTAGCTTACTCTGCAGCTCTATTTGGAGATAGGGATTTGGCTGAAGATGTTATAGAGCTTGAGGAGAGAATTGATACGCTAGCTTATCTCCTTAATATGGAAGTGATGCTTGCTGCGAGGGATATTGAGGATGCAAAGATTTTATCTGGTGTTGCAAAGGTTGCTTCGGCTGCAGACAAGATCTCGGATGCTGCTGGGGATATCGCAAATATAGTTCTCCAGGGGATTGGTGTGCACCCAGTTATAGCCGACATATTTGAGAGGGTTGAGGAGAAGCTTGCGAGAATAAGGGTTCCCGAGGGCTCCCCAATTATTGGGATGAAAATAAGTAGTTTTGACTCAGCATCAATGGGGATAGATATAATAGCCATCCGTAGAGGAGGAGACTGGATAATAAATCCGAGGGATGAGGAGAGTATAAAAAGCGGGGACATCATTATTGTGCGCGGAGTGCAGGAAGGCATAAATGAGTTTATGGAGAAGGTTGGAGAGAGAATCAGGAGGGGCGAAGAGGAAATCATTAGGAAGATTGTGTGGGAAGACCGTTTCAGAGATGTTATCGACCGCTTCGTTGAGCTTAAAGACATGTCTGAGTTAATGATCGATTTAGCCTATTCGGCGCTGATGTTGGATAATAGGGAGCTCGCCGAGGAGGTTCATAGACTTGAGGAATACGTTGATAGGCTTCATACAGAGTTTGAGCTGCTAGTTCTCTCAAGCAAATTTGTTGAGAGTGAAGCTAAAGGTATTCTTGGTCTCATAAGGCTTGGCGTCGCAGCCGAGAAGATCTCTGATGCTGCAGCCGAAATAGCCGAAATAATCTTGAGGGATATTGATCCACACCCCGTTCTCAGAATGGCTGTAGAGAGCGCGGAGGAGACCATTATCTATGTGCAGGTAAGCCCGGACTCAATCATAGTAAATAAGACTCTTAGGGAGGCGCGTATACCGGAGGAGACAGGCATGTGGATTCTCGCTATAAAGAGAGGCGATAAAATCATTAGGCCAAAACCGGATACGAGGATCGAAGCTAACGACATTATAATCGCGGCGGGATACTCCCAAGGCAAAGAAGACCTCATTAAACTAGTCTCACCTAAACAAGAAAAATAAAGCTTTTTCAAAAAGATACCGGTTATTATAAGAGGGTTATTTTCATTTAACATGTAGCGCTAGGTATACGTTAAGGTTGAATCATACGCGCGACATATATTAGAGCTACTGTCCCTATAAGGTTTATAAATATGTCTAGTGAGGGTCCAGCCGCATCCTTTAATGGATCGCCAACGGTATCGCCGATAACGGTTGCGGCGTGTAAGGGACTGCTATTACCTTCACGCGCGCCGATTTCGACACGTTTTTTGGCATTATCCCATGACGCACCACTTATACACATGAATAGTGAGAGTGGAAGAGTTGTAACGAGGTTCCCGACTATGAGCCCGCCCAATGCCTCTTTACCTAGGAGAAAACCGATGGCAAATGGGGCTGCGACCGAGAGGATTGCTGGGGGGAACATGCCCCTTAAAGCTGCTCTAGTGCATATCTCTATGCACTGGATGAAGCCAGGTTTACTTTTTCTTTTAGCATTATGATGAGGTGAGAGGGGTTTAGCAAACTGTTTATGAATCTCTTTAATCATTGTATGGGAGGCTTTACTTACAGCCTTAATGACCAGTGAGCAGAGGATGAATGATAGGGAGCCGCCGATCAGTATTCCAGTTATTACTTGCGGGTCAGCAGCATTAATCACATCTAGACGCGCGGAGGCCAAATAGGTTGAGAATAAGGCGACCTGAGCCAATGCAGATGTTCCAATAGCATAGACCTTGCAGATAGCTTTTGTCACGTTTCCAATCGAATCGAGCATATCCATTGTTCTCCGGAGATCGTCGCCCATCTTCGACATAGTTATTAAACCGTTAGCATTATCAACGATCGGACCGTAGGCGGCCATGGACACGAAGGTTGCCATTATAGATAAGAAGCCCACTGCTGCAAGAGATACTCCATATAAACCATTAATATAGTAGGCGAGAAAGATGACCGCGGAGATCACTAGGATTGGTAAGAGTACAGCTTCCAGCCCGGTGGAGAACCCAGTTAATATATTTATTGCCGGGCCGGATCTAGAAGCTCTTATAATATCTTCTACAGCTCTGCTCCTCGGCGAAGTATAATAATTAGTTATGTGAGCGAGCAGAAGGATAGATATTATTCCTATCAACGTTGGAAAGAAAGCCATCATATTTCCAAGGAGGTATCGTGAAGCTATGGCTGACGCTATGGCTGTGAGGACCGCTGGGATATACATCACCTTATATATCAGACACCTAAATCTTCTGGATACAAATTTTATGGAAAGCAAATTTGCCGCAGAGGAAATTAGACCGAATCCTGAGACTATCAGGGGGTATAAGGCGCCCATATATCCATGAGTTGCTGCTCCGAGGATTATTGATGCGACGAGCATGCAAACATATGATTGAAAGACGTCTGAGCCTGTTCCAGCAATATCACCAACGTTATCGCCAACTTGATCCGCTATTACGGCTGGATTACGTGGATCATCTTCGGGCAGCCCCATCTCAATTTTACCGACAACGTCAGCGGCTATATCCGCTGCCTTTGTATATATTCCTCCACCAACACGCGCAAAAAGGCCGGATAAGCTAGCTCCAAAAGCCAGGCCGACCAGATTTGACATATCATTGTATCCAAAAGCAGAGAACAGTATGTAGAGTCCAGCCACAGCTATTAAGCCAAAACTAGTTAGAGATAATCCTGCAATCATTCCTCCACTAAAGGCTACGGAAAAAGCTTTAAGAAAACCATCTTTTGCGGAGTTAGCTGTCTTTGAATTCGTGTTTACGGCAACCAGCGTTCCAAGATATGCTGAGATAGCTGAGAAGACGGATCCCAAAGAGAAAGCTATAGCCTTAAGCGTCCCAAAGAATATATCCAGGATTATGGCAACGATTGCGCTAAAGGCAAGGATTAAAAAGAATTGTCTATTCAGGTAGGCAATAGCCCCTCTCTTAATAACTTCTGAGATCTTCAGTATTTTTTCGAGACAATGTGAAGACGTAGATAGACGGTGCGCTAATAAAAGGGAAAGTAAATTAACTGTGACACATGAGATAACTGGAATATATATTAATAGACTCAATTTTCAGGTAACCTCTGCAACTCAACCAACATTTTTCTTGAAATTTCAGCCTTTTCAGGAAGATAATATTTTCAACAGGTTAGTTAAAAACTTTGCTCAGTGCTCATTTTAGTAGATATGAAAGATGTTAGTTTCAATTTGCTTGAAAAATAATTGTAGGGGTTTACTGGTTTATGTGATTTCTTGTCCATATAGCATACCTAAATATTGTTTAAGTTTATTGAATAACTCGCTTGCCTTCACTTCCTCGGCACTTTCAGGCAACATAAACTGGTATTTGCCCTGCCCTATATCTCTGAGAACAAAGTATTTTCTACCATACTCAAAATATATATGCTCCCTACCGATCTGAATATCCCACTTCTTTGCTTCTTCGGACATTGAATATCACAAATGTTACATACAAGCAACAAAATATTAAAGGTTTTTGCTTTTACGTGGAACCGATAATCACTTTGACCTCAGGTGACGTAGGCATATATTAGGCAACATATTATTGCTAATAGCGCTCCCCCAATACCCCACGCAACCCAGCTCGAAGCAAATATTTGCGGAAATGCCTCTATTAGGATGGGGAGAACCTTTGAGTACATTAAATTGGCGGCGACGCCCAGTATGAACCCTATAAAGCCAACCGCGAATATTGTAAGTAAAGCTTTTAATCTTCTACCCATTACTCACATCACCCTCCAAAGACGATTTACTTAGGTACACCCTCAGCCTCAGCAGACTTTGATGCAGCAAGTTCCGGGAACTTCTCCTTCACTTTCTCCTCAACCACAAGCGCGGCTTCTGCGAGTATTTTCTGGGCCTCCTCGCTTAAAGGTTCGGCTTCAGCGCTAATGCCGATCGTTTGACCCGACTCAATCATTATCTCATCGAGCAGCGTCATTATAGCCCCTAACTCCTGCTCCGCGCCCGGTATCACCCCTCCTATCCCCGCCCTTATATCCCTCAATATATCTATTACTGGCGCTATAACTGCAGCCGCATTACCTAAGTGTGTTATAGTCCCAAGTCTCAATACAACTCTCTCAAGCGCTAATCTGGCATTTGATATGAGGTTTAATGTCTTTCTCAGCTCCGCTAGCTCATTGGCGTATATTGTGGCCCTTTTCATATCGTGCTTTGAGTATGCCTCAACAACCTTTGAGAATAAGGATTTATCTCTTTCACCCATAGAGTTTATAGCCATGTCAAGTGCTTGGGCTTGTGCCTCAATCCTCTTTATGACCAGCGAAAGCTTATATCTCAAAGGCTGCGTTGGCCTTATTGCTCCGACGACTTTATCAAGTATGCTAGCCTCGTTACCCTCCCATTCTTTACTAAACTTTGACATTTACTTCACCAACCGTTTTCTGGCAGAGAAAAATATTTGAGTATTCTTATCATTTGGATATCTACATGCTTGTTATGTTTCTTTTGAATCACTTTTCTTAAATGGGCATGTTTTAAGCTCCATTAGTATTGGTATCTCTTTAATACGCTTAATTGTGATCTTCTCCCATATTATTCCCTTTGGTCTCTCACCAACATCATTTATTCTTATAATACTCGTTGGCGTTATTATCGCGTTAACCACAAGATCATATGGCTCCCTTGGCACAAAATCAACTACCTGTATGGCATGAACCGTGGTGAAGATCATTGTCTCATCTTCTACTGCGCCCACCTCGCGGAGCACTCCATACTCTATCTCACTATATCCTCCACCCTTACCAATACGCACACCATTTTTAGATACGGCGACGGAGCCAACAACTAATAAGTCTACTTTAGGAAGATTTTTTATATCACATGGTTCGCCATACTTAAACGCGCCGTGGATTGTGGCCGCTTCACCATAAGATCTTCTCGGAATCCTGTTTGGATTAAGGAGAAGGAAACCTGACCTAAGCTTTGGCGTCGGCATAAGTAAAATCTTGCCGCTTAGGAGTGAAAGATATCTAACCCACCTCTGCGGGGAGTCAGGGTTAACTTTAATAACTCTAGCCCTCTTAAACTCCTCCTGCTCAGAAAGCTTTTTTGCAGCGGTCTCCGCACCGACAAAATTCGGTATTCTCCCATAAACTGGTCTGGGAAAGCGTGCTACGTTCGTCTTCTCCATTAAATCCCAGATTCTCTGGCGTATCTCCCTCTTAATTAAAGAGATAGAATCCTCGCTTATCCTCATATAGAAATGCCCTTCATTATAGGGTGTTCAATCCTCTCATATATAAGGAATAAGCGGCAACTAAAACCTTTTGATACACCTCTAAGAGCGAAAGGCTTTTATATGGAAATTTTTAACTGTTTGATTTTGAGGTCTGCGAAATGGGGTATTGCTTTATCTGACCGCCAAAACCACTTTGCGGACAAGATAAGGATTTTTGATACGACCCTGCGTGATGGTGAGCAGACTCCAGGGGTATCATTAACTCCGGAAAAGAAAGTTTTGATCGCGAAGAAGCTCGATGAGCTCGGCGTAGACATTATAGAAGCCGGGTTTGCAGCAGCATCCGAGGGCGAGATGAAAGCCATAAAACTTATAACTAAAGAGAACCTGAGGGCCGAAATTTGCAGTTTTGCTAGGGGGGTTAAGGATGATATAGATGCTGCATTAAAATGCGACGTGGATTCCGTCTTCCTGGTCATACCAGCCTCAGATATACAGATTAAGAGCAAATTTAAGAGGTCTAGAGAAGAAGTTCTAAAGATAACCGAGAGGTTTGTTGAGTATGCTAAGGATCATGGGCTGATAGTTGAGTTCGGCCCAGAGGATGCTACTAGGAGCGACATGTCCTTCCTCAAGGAGATCATTAAGACCGCTCTATCAGCTGGCGCGGACAGAATTACCCCACCTGACACGGTTGGTATATTAACGCCAGAGAGAGCCTACAATTTCTTCCTAGAGTTGAGACAATCTTTTCCAGGCGTTGTCTTTGGCGTCCATTGCCATGATGACTTTGGCCTAGCGTCCGCCAATACCCTTGCAGCCTTGAGGGCTGGTGCGGAAGTAGCCCACGTTACAGTTAATGGTTTGGGCGAGAGGGCTGGAAACGCACCCCTAGAGGAGGTTGTCATGTCACTGAAGCTTCAATATAATGTAAACACGTCTATAAGGACAGAGCTGCTCTACGAGACATCCCTATTAGTCTCCAGGTTGACCGGCATACCAGTTCAGCCTAATAAGGCTATTGTCGGCGAGAACGCTTTTACGCATGAGTCTGGAATACATACCCACGCGATACTAGTGGATCCGTCAACATATGAGGCTATAATGCCGGAGATGGTTGGTAGGGTTAGAAGGCTTGTCGTTGGGAAGCATGCTGGAGCCCATGGTATTAGGGCAGCACTAATGGAGATGGGGATAAATCCGACGGAGGAACAGCTTAAAGAGATATTTAGAAGGGTTAAGGAGATAGGCGATAAAGGAAAGAGGGTTACAGACGCGGATTTAAGGGCGATTGCCGAGGAGGTTATTGGTGTGTCATCCGCCCAGCAAATAATGCTTGAGGAACTAACTGTCATAACCGGAAACCGCGTTACGCCGACAGCTTCAGTTAGGCTTAAAATCAGCAATAATGTTATCACGGAGGCTGCTACTGGAGTTGGCCCAGTAGACGCGGCGATGAACGCTATAAGAAAGGCAATCTTTGCCGTAGAACCAATTCACTTAGAAGAATATAATGTTAAGGCTATAACTGGGGGAACAGACGCCGTAGTTGAGGTGATAGTTAAATTACGTAAGGGTGATAAGATAGTGACTGCTATGGGCGTGCATGAGGATATAGTTATGGCGAGCGTTAATGCTATGATGAGAGGTATAAACATTCTCATGGGCAACAAATTTACAAGCAGTGTGAGAAGAACAGAGGGACTATAGAGCAAAATTTTTAAGTGACCTACACATATTAGTATGCGGTTTCACCTCGGAGGGCGGAAAGTGAGGGAGAACTGGGTACGGAGGAGTCACTACCTATATAGATCCTAACAGGATACTTTTATGGATATCCTTAAGATGTAATAGAATTCTCAGAAACACAAGGTTTTCTTATAATCCTTTGGGGCATATCTGGCTTTCTCTCAAGCATTATATGTATATAACTGAGGTGTTCTGAGAATGGTTTTAATGAGTGGAGCTAAGGCTCTGCTGGAAGCATTGAAAAGAGAGAAGGTTAAAGTGATATTTGGTATACCTGGAGGAGCAATATTACCAGTATACGACGAGCTATTTGCGGAGACCGATATAACTCATATTTTGATGCGCCACGAGCAATGTGCGGCCCATGCAGCTGATGGCTACGCTAGGGCTAGTGGTGAAGTTGGCGTCTGTATGTCCACTTCAGGCCCAGGCGCTACTAACCTTGTCACTGGAATAGCGAATGCTTTCATGGATTCTTCGCCAATAGTCGCCATAACAGGTCAGGTTCCAAGGGCTCTTATAGGCAAAGATGCCTTTCAGGAGGCTGATATAATCGGCATAACCACGCCCATAACTAAATGTAATTTTCAAGTAAGGAGTGCTGCCGAGATACCTAAGATTGTTAAGACCGCCTTTTATATTGCCTCAACTGGCAGGCGGGGGCCAGTCCTCATAGATTTGCCTAGAGATGTGCAGACTGAGGAAGCCCAAATAGAGTTTAACGATAATGTTGAGCTCAGGGGCTATAAGCCCGTTTATGACCCCCACCCTCTACAGATTGAGAAGGCAGTTCAAATTTTACTTCAGGCTGAACGGCCAGTGATAGTTGCTGGGGGTGGAGTTATAGCATCAAATGCTTGTCAAGAAGTAATTGCGTTAGCAGAGCTTTTGGCCGCGCCAGTTGCCACAACGCTCATGGGTAAGGGCGCTGTACCGGAGAACCATCCACTCTCAGTTGGCATGCTTGGGATGCATGGGACGGTTGCGGCTAATTATTTAGTTCAGGATGCTGATGTGCTATTAGCTGTGGGCATGAGGTTCTCTGATAGAACTACTGGAAACTTTAAAACCTTCTGCCCAAACGGAAAAATAATACATATAGATATAGACGCTTCTGAGATAGGCAAGAACATTAAACCATATATTCCAATTGTTGCGGATGCGAAGAGGGCTTTACAGGCAATATATAGGCAGCTCCTTGAGAAGTTTCGGAAGAAGGAGAGGTCTGCGTGGCTTGAGAGGATGTGGGAGCTTAAGAGGATGCATGAGGAGGTTGTTAAGTCTAATGATGGTGATGGGATTAAGCCACCAGCCCTTATGGTTGAGATAAGGAAGATCCTGCCGAACGAGGCTATAATAACTACTGAGGTGGGCCAGAATCAGATGTGGGCAGCCTTATACTTGAAGGTCTATAAGCCCAGAACATTTATAAGTTCTGGGGGACTTGGGACAATGGGCTTTGGTTTCCCAGCCGCTATAGGAGCTAAGGTTGCCTGCCCAAATGTTCCAGTAGTTGATATAGCTGGTGATGGAAGTTTCATAATGACTGAGCAGGATCTCGCAACATCGGTTGCGTGGAAGATACCAGTTATAGTTATAGTTTTAAATAATTCGATTTTAGGCATGGTTGCTCAGTGGCAGAGACTATTTTATGGTAGACGATACTTTGCTGTGCATCTTGGT
This sequence comes from Candidatus Bathyarchaeota archaeon, assembly GCA_018396405.1. Taxonomy (GTDB): domain Archaea; phylum Thermoproteota; class Bathyarchaeia; order Bathyarchaeales; family DTEX01; genus DTEX01. The sequence continues at coordinate 18,034 of JAGTQD010000007.1, read as the reverse complement.
GGTATACCGGACTTTGTCAAGCTTGCTGAGGCTTATGGAGCGCAGGGAATCAGGGCACAATCTATTGAGGAGTTTAGGCGGGCACTTAAAACTGCCTTAAATAGCGATGTAACGACTGTTATAGATGTGCCAATATCCTCGGAGGAAAATGTCTTACCAATGGTTCCGCCCGGTCAGGATCTCAAGAATTTAATGCTGAGCTGATGTGTATGGGGTTGGAAGAAAAGACCTACATGATTTCAGCGATAGTTGAGCATAAGCCCGGCGTTCTTTTCACCATCTCAAATATGTTTAGAAGGAGAGGATTTAATATAGAGAGTATCTCCGTCGGCGCATCAGAACAGCCAGATCTAGCCAGAATGACGATAACAATTAAGGGTGACGAATCGATTGTTGAGCAAGTAATTAAGCAGCTAAGAAAAATCATTAGTGTTGTTAAGGTGAGTCTCTTAGACCCGAGGGTCACAGTTGCAAGGGAATTAGCTCTCATCAAGGTGAATACTCCAGATACAAAGACTAGATCAGATGTGATAAATTATACGGAGATATTTAAAGGGCATATTGTTGACGTTGCGCACGATTCATTAATAATAGAGATAACTGGCGATGAGGATAAGATAAATGCCTTTATAGAACTTATGAAACCATTTGGTATAAAAGAGATTGCGAGAACTGGGATAGCCGCCCTCCCGAGAGGTATGAAATCAACCATAATGGAGTGAAACACTTATGGTTAAAATATATTTTGATAAGGATGTAAATCTAGACGTAATCAAGGGAGAGACCATCGCTGTCATAGGTTATGGCAGCCAAGGCCGCGCGCAAGCAATGAATATGCGGGACTCTGGTCTCAATGTTATAGTTGGCTTGAGGCCTGAGGGGGCATCATGGGAAAGGGCTAGGCTAGACGGCTTTAAGGTTTATCCAATCGATGAAGCTGTAAAAATTGGCGACATAATCTTTATGCTAGTTCCAGATATGATTCAACCAGATATATATAAAAAGTATATTGAACCAAACCTATCTGAGGGAAAGGTTTTAGATTTCGCCCACGGCTTCAACATACACTTTGGGCAAATTATACCCCCAAAAAATATCGACGTTATAATGGTTGCGCCTAAGGCTCCTGGACCAAGGCTCCGTGAAACATTTTTAAGCGGCTTTGGCGTTCCTGCATTAATAGCCGTATACCAGGATTATTCTGGCAGAGCTAGGGAGATAGCGCTTGCAATCGCTAAAGCCTTAGGGTGCACTAGGGCTGGCGTGATAGAAACCACGTTTAAAGATGAGACTGAGAGTGATCTGATTGGTGAACAGACGGTCTTAGTCGGTGGTCTCATAGAGCTCATAAAGAAGGGATTTGAGGTTCTAGTTGAATGCGGCTATCCACCTGAACTCGCATACTTTGAGGCCTGTAATGAGGCTAAACTAATAATGGATCTTATATATGAGAAGGGTATAGTAGGGATGCTTAAAGCCGTTTCTGAGACTGCTAGGTATGGCGGGTTAACCGTTGGGCCTAAGGTGATAGATGAACACGTAAAGGAGAATATGCGAAGGGCTGCATTGAGAGTGCGGAGCGGAGAATTTGCGAAAGAGTGGATTAATGAATTTAAGTCTGGTGGAGAAAACTTAAAGAGGCTGTTAAAGGAGATAGAAGAGCACCCCATTGAAAAGGTTGGCTCTCTTATACGTAGAATGTCCGGTCTAGAAAGAGGTTAATATTGTCGGGGAAAGTCATGTGTGGGATGACTATTTCAGAGAAGATTCTAGCGCATGCTGCTGGGCTAGATTACGTTAAGCCAGGCGATATAATTGATGCAAGAGTGGATGTAGCGATGGCGAATGATATAACTGGGCCACTAGCCATAAAAATGTTTAAGCGTATAGGCTTAAAGAAGGTTTGGAATAATAAACGCATAGTCTTAATCTTAGATCACCAGGTTCCAGCTGACTCCACGAAATCCGCTGAGTTACATAAGATTATGAGGGAATTTGCGAGGGAGCAGGACATAGAGTTTCTATACGATGTTGGTGATGGCGGGATATGCCATCAAGTCATGGTTGAGAGGGGGCATGTAAAGCCTGGAGACCTCATTATTGGAGCCGACTCCCACACATGTACATACGGTGCCCTAGGAGCCTTCGCAACTGGCGTGGGCTCAACGGAGATAGCGGCTGTATTTGCGACAGGGAGGATATGGCTGAGGGTACCACAAACGATAAGGATAAATGTGACTGGAAAATTTCAGGAGTTCGTTGGGCCGAAAGACCTGATCCTCTACATAATTGGTAAAATTGGAGCTGACGGCGCGATTTATAAGGCTATAGAGTTTGCTGGTCCAGCTATACGCGGGATGAGCGTAAGCGGTCGGCTAACATTATGCAATATGGTTGTTGAAATGGGGGCGAAGAACGGTATAATAGAGCCGGATGAAAAGACTATAGAGTATGTGAGGGAGAGAACTAGTGAGCCATTCAAAATATTTAGGAGCGATGAGGATGCCAGCTACGAGAAAATTATGAATTTCGATGTCGGTTCTCTCGAACCTATGGTCGCCTGTCCCCACTCCGTCGATAACGTTAAGCCCGTTAAAGATGTTGAGGGTGTGGAGATAGATCAGGCCTTTCTTGGATCATGCACAAACGGCCGCTTAGAAGATCTTGAGGTGGCCGCAAGAATACTTAAGGGTAAACGTGTTAGGAGGGGTGTTAGGATGATAGTTACCCCAGCATCAACACAAGTTTATTTAGAAGCTCTTAAAAGGGGCTTAATTGAAATATTTATTGAGGCTGGAGCATGCATATCTAATCCGACATGCGGGGCTTGCTTCGGGGGCCACATGGGCCTCCTCGCTCCCGGAGAAGTATGCATAAGCTCCTCAAACAGGAATTTTGTTGGTAGAATGGGGAGCCCTGAAGCTATGATTTATTTAGCTTCGCCAGCAACCGTTGCAGCCTCAGCGGTTGAGGGGAAGATTACTGATCCAAGAAGATTTCTGGAGGACTCTAGATGAAGATTTCAGGTAAGACGGTTAAATACGGCGATAATATAAATACTGACGTTATAATTCCAAGCAAGTACCTGACGTCCCTTAATCCGAGTGACTGGGCTAAGCATGCCATGGAGGGAATAGACCCTGACTTCCCGAGGAAGGCTAGGGAGGGCGTAATCATTGTTGCTGGGAGAAACTTTGGGTGCGGTTCAAGTAGGGAGCAGGCCCCACAAGCCCTTAAGTATGCGGGTGTCAAATGTGTAATTGCGGAATCCTTCGCCAGAATATTCTTTAGAAATGCAATAAACATAGGTTTACCGGTTATGGAAGCCCCTGGAATAACCGTTAAGGTTAATGAGGGTGATATGCTCTCCGTCTATCTCGATGAGGGGAGAATTGTGAATGAGAGTAGTGGTGAATCCATTTTTGCTAGTAGGCTCCCAGACTTTATTCTTGAGATTATTAGGGATGGGGGGCTAATTGAACACTTAATTAAGGTTATTGGGGGTGGGAGGAGTGAAGTATAGTATTGCCTTAATTCCTGGGGATGGGATCGGCCCAGAATTAACTGAGGCAACAATGATTGTTTTAAAGGCGGTTCAAAAGAAGATTGGTTTAGACTTAGAATTTATTGAGCTTGAGGCTGGGGACGCCTGCTATTCGAGGCGCGGGGTAGCTCTTCCAGAGGAAACTATAGAAGGGATACGCAGATCACATGTTTGCCTTAAAGGCCCAGTTGGAGAGACAGCCGCAGACGTGATAGTTAAGCTTAGGCTAATGTTTGACTTATACGCTAATATACGTCCAATAAAATCATATCCCAGCACTCCAAGCTTAAGGGACGATATAGATATGGTGATTGTTAGGGAGAATACTGAAGACGTGTATAAGGGCTTTGAATTCAAGATTAATGAGGATACAGCGGTCGCCCTGAGGGTGATAACTAGGAGGGGCTGCGAGCGCATAGCGAGAAAGGCTTTTGAGATGGCTCTTAAAAGAAGGAGAAAGGTTACGGCTGTTCACAAGGCGAACGTTATGAGGGTTACATGCGGTCTCTTCGCCGAGGTATGCCGGAAGATTGCGAAGGAGTATCCATTAGTGTCCTATGAGGAGCAGTATGTTGACGCGATGGCGATGAGGTTGATAAAGGAGCCCCAAAACTTTGATGTTATAGTCACGACGAACATGTTTGGCGACATATTATCTGATGAGGCTGCGCAGCTAGTTGGTGGGCTTGGCATGGCCCCAGGAGGAAATATAGGTGATGATTATGCGATCTTTGAGCCAATTCACGGTTCAGCCCCAACGAGAGCTGGCAAGCGTACAGCCAACCCATGCTCAATGATATTAGCGGCTAAAATGATGCTTGATTGGCTCGGAGAAAGATATAATGATCAATTGTGTTTAAAAGCGGCGCAGCTTATTGAGGGTGGGGTTATATCCGCTCTAAAGAAGAACTTATCTGTAGCAGATTTAGGCGGTAAACTGAGGACTGATGAGATGGCTGAGGCTATAGCTAATGAGATATTTGAGGCTAAAATTTAGGTGGGCATTATGGATCAGGATTATATAAGGATTTTTGATACGACCCTGCGTGATGGTGAGCAGACTCCAGGGGTATCATTAACCCCTGAGGAGAAGATGGAGATAGCGTTGCAGCTCGATAAGCTCGGCGTTGATGTCATCGAGGCAGGCTTCCCGTCCGCATCGAAGGGTGAGCAGAAGGCTGTAAAGGAGATAGCTAGGGCTGGCTTAAAGGCGCATGTCTGCGCATTAGCAAGAGCATTGAGGAGCGATATCGATTTAGCGTTGCAATCCGACGTCAAATATATTCATACGTTCATATCGACCTCAGAGGTGCAGATGAAATATGCTCTAAATATGACTCCAGAACAGGTTATTGAAGCCGTAATAGACTCCGTCCAGTATATTAAGGATCATGGGGTCATATGCGAGTTCTCGCCAATGGATGCAACTAGGACAGATATAGGTTTCCTGAAAAAGGTTTGTAGGGCGGCTGAGGAGGCTGGTGCAGACTACATTAATATTCCAGATACAGTTGGAGTTATGAGTCCTAAGTCTATGGCGAATTTAATTAGAGAGCTGAAGGCTACGCTTAAGGTCCCATTGAGCGTTCACTGCCACAATGACTTTGGGCTGGCTGTAGCTAATTCGTTAGCCGCTGTTGAGGCGGGCGCAACGCAGGTTCACGTTACAGTTAATGGTTTGGGCGAGAGGGCTGGAAACGCATCCCTAGAGGAGGTTGTCATGTGTCTCCATCTACTTTATAATAAGAGGACTGGTGTAAATACCAAGTTAATCTATGAGACCTCAAGGCTGGTCTCTAGGCTGACTGGTGTTCCAATTCAGCCCAATAAGGCTATTGTGGGCGAGAATGCCTTTGCGCATGAGTCTGGGATACATACAAAGGGAGTTGTTGTTAAGCCAATCACTTTTGAGCCATTTAATCCAGAGATCGTGGGCAGGCAGCGAAAGTTGGTTGCTGGAAAGCACGCTGGAAGACATGGAATAAGAGCTACGCTGGAGGAGGCTGGTATTTATCCTACAGAGGAGCAGTTGAAGGAGATCGTTGAGCGGGTAAAGGAGATCGGAGATAAAGGTAAAACAGTGACTGATGCAGACCTATTAGCGATCGCGAGGGTTGTTATTGGTAGGACACGCGAGGAGGAAATCGTTAGATTAAATGATCTAGTAGTTACAACTGGCTTGAAATTTACGCCAACAGCTTCTGTTAAACTTATCATTGATGGTAAAGAGTATGCCGCCGCTGAAACAGGTGTTGGTCCAGTTGATGCTGCTATTAAAGCCATACAGAAGATCATAAGTAATCTTGCCGATGTAAGATTAACCGAGTATAGGCTTGAAGCTCTAACTGGCGGTTCAGATGCCGTTGCTGAAGTCATAATAAAGGTTGAGGATAAGGATGGAAATATTGTGTCTGCTAGGGGCGCAAGAGAGGATATTGTCATGGCGAGTGTTGAAGCAATGATAAGTGGAATAAATAAGATTCTATCAAAAAGATTAAAGGCAACACAATAATTTTCCAGATCCCCTAAAAAATGATTATGGGATAATGTATGAAGAGGGAGACCCCATATTTCATAAAGAAACTTAACTCTATAGAAGTTAGGGTTCCAAAAAAGATATCTGAGTTGCTGTCAGAGATGGCTGGAACTGGCTTTCAGGGTAGAAAGCTGGGGGAAGTTGTCGAGGTCTGGGAGGAAATGCTCAGGGATGAGATAACAATATTCTTTGGGTATGCAGGCTCAATGAGCACAACCGGGCAATGGAAAATCATCAATTGGTTTATTGAGAAACATTTTATAGATGTTATTGTATCAACTGGTGCAAATATCTCGGAGGATATTCTGGAGGCTATGGGCGGAACATACTGGCAGGGACATCACCTCGTTGATGATGAGGATTTAGCAAAGTATAGGATAGATAGATTCTATGACGTGTTTGTAGACGAATACGAGTATGAAGAGATGGAAAGTCTGATAGCCGACTTCATGGCAACCTTAAAACCAGACTACAGGTATTCTTCAGCAGAGTTTCTCTACCTCTTCGGGAAATATCTCTCGGAAATAGGTGTGAAGAGCATTGTCGAAAAGGCTTATGAGAATAATGTGCCAGTCTTCTGCCCATCCATAGTTGACAGTGCATATGGCATAGCATATATAGTAAACAGGAGGAGAAGCAAGGGAAAATTCAATATTATTATTGATCAAATGAAGGATTTTGAGCAGCTCGTTGAGATAAAGAGGAGGTCTAAGGAGACGGGCGTAATATATATTGGTGGGGGTGTGCCAAAAGACTTTATTCAGCTAACTGCTATAGGCGCGAGCATAACTGAAGATGGGAGGTATGGCATGCCAGTCCCACATAAGTATGCGATTCAAATAACGACCGATTCACCCCAATGGGGAGGTTTATCTGGATGCACGTTTGAGGAGGCTATAAGCTGGGGCAAAGAGAGTAAGCAGGGAAGGAATGTTCAATGCTATTGCGATGCAACAATAGCCCTTCCCCTCATCTCACATGCGTTAGCTGAAAGGATCACTGAAAGAAAAAAGTTACCGGACCTCTCATGGATCTTTCGGGATATAAAGTAACACGGCGTTTTGATGGACTAAATGTCTCGTCTCTCCTCTTTTTTAGCGCGTAATATCCCTGCAAGCGTGCGCCTATTTATGAAAGTGGGCGGATTTGGATCCATAACTAGGCGCTCATAAACTAGGTTCCCATTAATTTTAATAATTTTAAGGAAAGCTGGCCACTCAATAATTGTTTCAGAGATAAAGACATTATCCTTTTTCTTGATGAGAAGCACCCTTCCACGCCTGCAGAAGCGCGCGGCCCTTTGAGAGACAATAACTATTCCTGGAGCAGTTGATCTGGCCTTAAAGCCTCCCATATATGGGATGCGCGCCCTAGTTAGGGCGACAGCATAATATGCATCATTCTTATCTGGGCAAACCTTCCAGTATTTGTTGGAGATCATTGCTGAGACTAGGTCCTCTATTTCACGGCGTGAGCATTCCGGATAAATTTTCATGAAATGCTTCCTAAGATCCTCGGCGCGCAAGATGAGTAAGCCCCAAAAAGTTTTACTCTTAAAGATAAATATTTTTGTAGTTAAGATGAAACCAAGGGTGATGAACTAGTATGGATTTATCAATATTAGTCGCGGTTATAGCCGTAATCTTCCTAGTGATATTTCTTATAATGTTTATTATGATTTTCCTCTCTTTCCTCAGAGGGTTTCGTGGACCGAGGGCTTATTATCCGCCAATAAAGGTTGAAGATTATATGTGTCCAAGATGTGGGTCGAAGGAGCTCGATATTATTGGGATAAGAACATTGCGATGCAGAAAATGTGGAACAACATTCACGCTCAGAACAGCAGCATATGAGGGTTGCTGGATAATATGGCCCTTCTTCTGGTGGTTCCCAATAATAATACCAATACCAATCAGAAACAAGTAATTAGCGAATATGACTATAAGCTGGCTTATGGATTTTAACCCTAGAATAGCGTTATGCCTAAAAATATTTTCCATAATTTAAACTATTAGCGCCCACATTTGATTATAGTGCTCGCTTGAGATGGTTGAGCATTAAAGCCTAGGTTTGCTTTAATCATAATATAGTGGTGTTAAGCATTATGGAGGAAGCATAGACAAAGGTGGCTAGGGTTTAAGGTGTTTTATAGGCATGTGGAGCCATACTCAGAATTTAATTATGGTTTAAGAATTCTTTTACAGTTTACGTGCACCTGAAAGGAGCTCGCCACAGCAGGCCTCGTAGGGAAAGAAAACCAGCTGCTTCTATTTAAATCACATAGATACATGCTTCTGTAGATGCAGCCTCCTCATTATTAACATTTAGTAAATTCTCTCTAATTTTCCTAATAGCCTTTAATGCTCTTCAAGGCGTAAATTACCATAAACTGAGAAAAGGTTTACATCATTATATTATTCATATTTCAGCGCTCTAGCTGGATCCATCTTTGCCGCTCTCCATGCTGGATAAAGACTTGAGACCACACTTACTGCTATTGCTAGTATAAATGCTATTATCATCATTATCGGGTTTATGTATGGTTCATATGAGAGGCTCATGGTGGGTGCAGCTGGAACTGGAGTAGGACTAAATCTTCCTGCCCCTGCACGCGTCTGTATACCTCCTCCAGGTCTAAACATGCCTCCTAATGTTATGCTTGGCAATATATATGATGCCACCACGCCTATTACATTCCCCATGACCCCCCCGAAAACGCCGATAAGGAGACCCTCAATTATAATTTGTGCTAGTATATGCTTATTCTTCAAGCCTATTGCTTTTAACGTCCCTATCTCTCTCGTTCTCTCTGTAATTGTGACCAGCATCATGTTGAGGATGCCGAGGGCGGCTGCAATCAATGATATAGCTGCGATACTTCCAAGGAGCAGCGACATCTGCATAATTATATTTTGCATTGTTTCAGCCATCTGTGTGGGGGATATTATATTCGCGTTTCCTCCGTAGATATAGCTCAGGCCCTCCTCAATAGCGCTAATATAGCTCACGTCAACTGCCTTAATTATTACCATGTCATACCACCCTCTATTAAATGCATGTTGGGCTGCTTGAAGGGGTATAAAGATGCTTGAATCAGGTGATATAAGGAAGCTAGCTCCATATCTATCAAGAATACTGGTAACTATTAGTATTACAGGTAGCAACCGCTGAGCTTGCATTGGGCTACCGCCAGCAAATGGTACCAGTCCTCTCATGGATACCGTGATTGCTTGCCCCACAGAGACTGCTGAGTATGTTGAATTTGGATACGCTATATCGTGTCCAACGATAGCTAAAGGTATAGTTGTATCCTGGTAAAGTGTACCGTCAATTATCTTTGTCTCTCCAAGGATCTCCTTCAGATCTTCTGCAGATATACCGTATACTGTTACATCTATTTCTGATCCTCCAACGTTAACTGTGCCCATCACCCTAATAATGGGTATCACCTTTCTAACCCCCTCCAGCATGCTCATTAGCGCTAAATCCTGATCAGTTAATGTCCTACCTCTTATACTAACGATAAGAGTATTTGATCCAAGTCGTTGAAGAGAGGCAGTAATACTCATCCCAACACCCTCTGTTTGGGATGTTAATGCTATTATGGTTGCAATACCGACGGTAACGCTAAGGATCAATAGCGTTGTCCTAACCTTATGCGTCCAAAGAGCTTTATACGCTAAATAAAATATGTCTAAGAACCTCATGTCTTTCTAATCCTCACTCTCCTAGCAATTAGGTATGCTCCAACAGAGATTGCTGCGATTACAGGCACCGCTATAGCGGCCGCAAGTATTGGGCTTATCTGTCGTCCCCCAGCAGTTATGCCAGCCCCTCCCACAGCGGCCCCAGCAGCTGACACCACAGTTATTGGTATTGGAATGGTCATATTATACTGCCTACCCACATTATCTTCATAGGTGATCAATATAATAACCCTGGGCACAATCGCAGTGATGTTTTCTGGAGCTCTATCCTGAGTGGCATTTCTCGGTCTCGAGGGCCCCTCAAATGTTCTGTTCATAGATGGCGGCTCTCTTCCGGTGGTGGGTGTGGGTGGGATGGCTGATGCGTTGACCTCTGCGGATAACCTGAAGCTGAATGCAACTGTAGTTGAAGCACCCTTATTTATCTCGCTAATATAGGTTTCTGATCCTAATAGTGGCGTGTACAGGGGGCTTGGCGCCGCTCTTATAATAACATTATATGCTGAGCCGCGCCCTCTGTTAACGAGTGAAAGTGATACTGAGAATGTCTGCCCCGGAGACACTGCTGCGGGTGTGACAGCATAGTTCGTTATGTTGAGAGCTGGTGGTAGGGTTACAGGGAAAATAGCATTCTTTGATATTGTAAATGTCATGGCCCCATCGAAATAACTCAAGCTCATCAACAGCGTTAACGCTTGTTGGCTATAGGTGGGTGCAAGATATAATGGTATGGATATTGACGTTCTTCCTCCTGGCTCAATTACATCCACGTAGTATATATCGGGAGCCAATAAAGCGGATTGCGCCGCTTGTTCAGCTGGGATTGAGACCCTTAATATGACGGATCTCACCTCGTAATTATTCGGGTTCCCTATAGATATAGTAATATTATTTATTTCTCCAACTCTCAGTACTTGCTGTGTCCATTGGAGAACGGAGACCTCAAGTTCTCTCTTAAGGCGAGGGGTAATCAGTATTGTGAATGAGAAGCTTTCCGTCTTTACCTCATTTGTTACCGAGTCAATTAAATTAAAGTTAAGCATTAGCATAGCTGTTCGTGTAGCCTGTACATCATCGGCATATACTGTTAGGTTGATCTCTATAACTTCGCCTGGCTCTAGAGAGCCCAGATTCCATTTACCGCTAGAGCCTATTAAAGAGATTCCTCCGCTCGGCGATGCCGTCATAACAATGTCGCTTAGGGTTCTATCAGCTCTATTCACCACGGTTAGATGTAGCGTCGAATAAGTGCCTCCTACCAGCGTGTTAGGCTTTATGGATGCGTCGATTCTTGGCCCTATATACTGTTTAACTGGCAATGTAAATGTCCTGCCTTCGCTTCTAGAGACATATGAAGAATCTATGTAGGTGAGCAACGCTGTTATCTGAATAAATTCAGAGGTTATTGATGGAACAACAATATTTATCTCTAACGACTTCTTTTCCCCTGGTTTCAGATCACCTATCAGCCATTTACCATTGAAATCCCTAATCATCACAACTTGCGGGAATGTTATGGTCATCGCAGCATCGCATATCGGCAAGCTGCCCAGATTCTCAACAGTAACAGTAATCCTATTCGCCCTCCCAGCAGCAAGAGTTTGCGGCTCTATATCTATGTTTATATTTGTCGGCTGGTAGAGCACCGTGAAGAATATGGGTTCTCTGCCGCTTCTAATAATGTCATACTGATCCCTATAGCTTAGCGATACATAAGCCTGTAGCACAGTTCTTTGTGATGATATTCCAATAGGTACCACGACGAGCGGAAACTCCGCCAGGCCAGTTTCAAGCTTATCCAGCGTAATTCTTGAAGATCCTCTAACGAGCATTATCTGCTGTGGAAGATCCATTGATATAGATATATTTCTAATCAGAGAAGCACTGCTATTTATTTTAATATACATGGTATTCTCGATACCTGCTATAAGGGTCTCTGGATAAACCTCGATCTTTACATCGGGTTCCGTGGGCTGCTCAACGCGGAGATACACTGTTGATGTAGTGGTTTTATTGAAGCCGCCAGCATCCACATAATTTATCTCCATATTTAATGGTATTAGTAAGCCAATTGTGGATGAAGGTATATAAATTGGGATGTTTACCTCGACGATATCGTTCGGTTTAACATCCCCTAGATCTATCTTCGTCTCGAAAATTGATATCTGCTGTGAAGGTGTCGAGATTCTAATCATTACTCCATACGCATAGCCTCCCATTGTATTCTTAGCATATATCGTTACGTTCGAGTATCCTGGATACACGGTGATAGGCTGTGAAGGCTCAATGACAAGATTTGCAACATCCCTAATAGAAATGACTATACTCAGCTCCCCTAGCGGGCTCCATCTATCCCCCTCGTATTTATATAGGTCCAAGTAAGCTGTATATTCTCCAGAAGCTACGGATTCGTCAACATCTATCCAAAATGTCAGGTATATCACGCTCACGCTTTGCGGATTAACAGTTTGTGTGTATATTGTTTCAGCTATACTTGATTTACTTATGGAATCTATAAAGCAATATGGTAAACTAAGAGCAGCTTTAAGCTGAGCTAGTATTTCGTTTCCAGTATATCTGAGAGCGACCGTTAACCGCTGCGTCTTCATTCCAGGCCCAACACTTGCTGGAGAGCTAGGGGATCCCCAAAATACCCCCACAACCTCAAAGGGGCTACTTTGCTGCGCTTTGACTACAGCTACAGGTATAACTGTTGATAGCATCAGAAGCACCACAATAACCATGAAAAGCAATCTTCTATACATGCTCATAACTTCACCTCCCGATAATTTCAGAGATCTGCCCATCCCTAAGCTTGACTATCCTGTCAGCATATTTCGTCATCTCAAGATCATGCGTAACCATAACTATAGTCTTCCCTTCCTCCTCTCTAAATTCCCTAAATATATTCACCACTTGATGTTTATTGGCGGAATCAAGGTTCCCGGTAGGCTCGTCGGCTAGTATTACATCAGGATTATTAGCTAATGCTCTTGCAATAGCAACCCTTTGCTGCTCTCCACTGCTAAGCTCTGTTGGCCGTTTGAAAAAACTTGACTCAGGTAAGAAGCGGCTGAGAATCTCTATAGCTCTCTTCTTACGCTCCCTGGGCGGGACGCCCAAGACCATCATGGGAAGTTCAACATTTTCCATGGCTGTTAAGTGAGCGATTAAGTTGAAAGTTTGAAAGACAAAGCCTATTCTCTTATTTCTGAACTCGGCAAGCTTATCATCCGACAGCTTATTTAATGATATATTCTCGAAGAAAATATCCCCTTTTGTAGGTCTATCTAAAGCTCCCAAAATATTCAACAGCGTCGTTTTTCCACAACCTGAGGGACCAACAACGCATAGAAACTCGCCTTTTTCTACCTCTAGCGAAATATCTCTGAGGGCAGGATACATAACCTTACCTACCTGATACACTTTCCATATATTAAAAGTTCTGATCAACGCATCATTCATTATAATACATCCTCAATGAAGGGCTTAATTACAACGCATTACAAGTTTCCTGAAATTATAAATGTTTTTCAAAATTATATCAAAGTTATTTAGAAAAATTGCTTAATAACTCTCATTAAGCGTTTATATAAGAATAAACTCATCCTTAACTATTGTTAGGTTTTTGGCGGCTCCGAATCAAACAAAGCCTGTTTCAGCCCCGTTTTTTGAAAAGAAGAAAGTTTCTTGGTGGGGTCGCCAGGATTTGAACCTGGGTCACGAGGGCCCAAGCCTCGTAGCCTAGACCAAGCTAGCCGACGACCCCACATTAACTATTAATATAATTAGAATTAGAGGGGTTTAAAAATGCTACTATCTTATTTATTATAAGCTTTATTTGGCACTCTAATATATTGTATTTTAAAATGGGGGTCTTCGCATGCAGGTTCAAAGGTTTAGGCTGACGCCCACGGGTAGGGGTGCGCTATTTAGAGCTAAGAGGTGGTTCTATTCAACATTCTATACTAAGGCTCCATCTGAGGTTAAGGAGGAAAATAAGAAGAATTGGGTTAACTTGGCTGGAAAAATAATTGATGAACTTAATAAGCGCAACGCCTCTGACAAGCCGATGAGGCTAGCGATAAGCTATGATGTTGGCCCAAGAGGAGAATTTAGGCCGAAGTCAGCAACTATTGAGCTGATGGAGATAAAGCCGATAGAAACCTTCGTAGTAACCTTGGAATAAGAGAAGTAATGAAGCCTATAGTAGTAAGGTGCCCCTTAACCCCCCTTTATTTTTAAAATAAATTTCATTAGCGGGGATTAGTAAAATCGTTAGTGGTGGGCATAATGCTAGAGGTGGAGTTTGAGAGTTCTTCATTTACGTTGGATTTAGATGAAATATTTAAGGTGGCATTAGAGGGAAAGGTTCCATTTAAGACAAAATTGACTGTTTGGAAGGAGGAGGTATATTTCTCAACACCAGTAGAGATAGATGTTTCCAACCTAAAGGGGCAATTGAGGGTTAAAAAGGGCATGCTCTTCTATTGGCCGTTAGAGAAGAGTTTCTGTATCTTTTATGGAATTAGCCAACCCTACAGCCCCGTTTATCAGATAGGTTTGTATATCGGCCTTCTGAGCAAACTTAAAGCAGTAAAGGATGGGGTTGAGGCGACTGTTAAGATACATAAAATTCATGAGCCCTACTCCAGCATAATCGATATAATAAAGCCTCTTGGATTTAAAGTGTCCACACCACTTCATGAGGGAGAGAGGGTCATAGAGGCTGTGAAATACGTTAAAGATGTAAGGGTAGCGCTTAGGATTCATGTTGAAGATTATGGTATATATATTGAGGGGGAACCTATTCTTCCACGAGAACGCTCACCGGAAACAATCCGACTCGTAGAGAAAGTGGATAGTGTTGTGAGTCGGGGGAGATATTCTCGGCTAGACTTAAGCGAGGAAGGATGGATAACGATAACCAGCTTTGCGGGGCGGGGAGAAAGAGAAATATTTAACGCAATAAATGAGATGAGCGAAGCCTATTGTAAAGTTGCTAAGAGCATAAAAATCCAAGAATACCTGTAACCCTTACCGCAAGGGATCTAAAATGGTGGAGTAAAAATAAAGAGAGAGTTGGGTATCTAGTAGTTGTAGGGCCTTTGTTTTCAGCCCTCTACTCTTTCCACCCTAATTTTATCGCCGTCTCTGACTCTCCTAAAGATTTTTGGATCTCCAATAATCTTTGCAAAAACGTTTACTGGATCAGCCGGCCTAATCTCGTTTCCCCAGCTTATTGGCGTCGGCCCAAAGAATATGCAGAAGCCTCTCCCAGGAGGCCAGTATCCTACATCACCAACCTCGACGACTTCTTGAGCATTCTCCTCCCCAACCTCAACTGGTATTGTAAAGTATATTTCGTCGCCCCATGTATGAGCTATTCCCTCAAAGGGAAGCTTCTCCCAGATAGCCGCAGCTGTCCTTGGATTTTTATCCTCCAGCAACTCGGCTTCCACAACACCAATTCTATCACTCCTAATTCTAATCTTCTTAGGCAAAACCTGCTCCTCCAGAAAATTTCTTTGATTTCTATGTATAATCTTGGCTATTTAAGGTTATTTTGTTGAGTGGATAGAAAAAGCCTATTTATAGATTGCCCCGCTTATACATTATTTAATGTGGTAGGTATGAGAGAACTAAAGCATACAAAAAGTATCTGCCCAGAATGCTTGAAGGTTTTAGATGCTGTAATCTTCGAGGAAAATAATATCGTGTATATTAAAAAGGAGTGTCCGGAGCACGGCTTCTTCCAGGACATTTATTGGTCTGATTATGAACTTTATGAAAGGGCGAAACGGTTTGATTTTATTGGCAATGGGCTTGAGAACCCAAGAACAATTATAAAGAACAGCTGCCCATACGACTGCGGGATCTGCCCACAACATAAATCGCATACAGCGCTCGCGATAATAGATGTAACTAACCGATGTAACCTACGCTGCCCAGTCTGCTTCGCAACAGCGGGCACTACGGGCTACGTTTACGAGCCAACATTAGATGAGATAAAAAGTATGCTGGTAAACCTGCGTAATAATAAGCCTGTCCCAGCCGACGCACTACAGCTATCTGGCGGAGAGCCGACTGTTAGAGAGGATCTTCCAGAGATAATCAAGATGGCTAAAGAACTAGGCTTTAAGCATGTTGAGGTCAACACTAATGGTTTGAGGATGGCTTTAGATAAAAATTACTGTCGAACTCTAAAGGAGGCTGGCATGAGCACAGTTTACCTCCAGTTTGATGGGCTTACGCCCGAGGTCTACAAGTTTACCAGGGGAATTGACTTGGTTGAGGTTAAGAAGAAGGTTATCGAAAACTGCAGAAAGGTGGGCATTGACAGCGTGGTTCTAGTCTGCACGCTTATAAGAGGCGTTAATGATAGGCAGGTCGGTGACATAATAAAATTTGCCGCAGAAAACTTTGATGTTGTCCGCTGCGTGAACTTTCAGCCAATCTCATTATGCGGAAGACTCCCAGTGGAAGAGCGGATGAGCATGCGCATAACAATACCAGACTGGATAAAGATTGTCGAAGAGCAGACTGGCGGCCAAATAAAGAGGACGGACTTTTATCCAGTTCCCACGGTAGTCCCGATCTCCAGAGCCATTGGGGCGATAAAAGGTAGACGTTACGTTGAATTTACAGCCCACCCACATTGTGGGATGGGAACATACATCTTTGTTGAGGATGGAAAAATAGTCCCAATAACCAGGTATGCGGATGTGGAGAGGTTTATTGAGTCCATGGAGAAAATCTACGATGATATGAGGATGGGTCATAGTTTAAGGGCAAAACTGCGCCTTATAGGAGCATTAAGATACATTAAATTTGGTATGCTGAGGAAATACTTATGGCCTGTTTTAAAGACTGGTAGCTATAAGACTTTAGGCGATCTGCATAGGAAAATGATATTAATATCGGCCATGCACTTCATGGATCCATACAACTTTGATCTTGAGAGAGTCCAGCGTTGCCTCATACATTATGCTATTCCAGATGGGCGCATAATCCCATTCTGCACCATGAATTCTATACATAGGCCAATAATAGAGAAGGCTCTTGGCATACCCCTTGAGGAATGGAAAATTAGGCAAAAATCCGAGGTGAGCGCGGTCGCTTAAGAGAAACTTATAAATTCAGCGGTATTCTTCTGTAGGGTGGAGTGGGGGAATATAGTTGGGTGGGAAAAAGAAGCCGACGATATCGCAGGCTTTGAAAGCCCAGATGAGGGGGGCTGTTAAAGAGGAGGGTGCGAAGGAAACTAAGGCTAAAGCACCAGCAAAAGTGGAGAAGAAGCCCGCTAGCGTGATCATGCCAAATCCATGGGATGATAAAATTGTAAAAGAGATGCAGAAAATGAAGGTCTTAACACCATACACAGTTGCTTCCCGCTTCAACCTACGCTTAAGCGTCGCAAAAGACCTCCTTGATGAGCTCCACAAGCAGGGGAAGATAACCCTTGTCTCAACTGGTAGGCACTTAAAGATCTATAAGCCAGCTGCCGCATAAAATAATAAGCAAAAATAAATCCTATACCAAGGCTTCCATAACCTTAACTATGCATCTATGATCTGAGGGTAAGTTTCTTAGGTCTCGAAATAGAATCGTTTTAAATTAGCATTATTTACACTAGGGGGAAATGAGCGTATCTAGGGTTCCAGTGAGAGTGGCTGTTGAGGGGCTTGGCGAGGCGCGTGGCTCCTTAATAAGAATACTCTCCCCGAGAACTGTTGACGCTATTATCAAGATCCTTCCGCTGGAGGGGCGGGCTGCTGTGTGGCAGAACGAAGTATATTTTGAGATCCCGCTTAAGATGGGTGTGGAGAAACCAAGAGATTTTGCGAGGAAAGGCGATATGGCTTACTGGCCGCTCGGAAAAGCGCTCTGCATATTCTTCGGCGATATGCGCCCCCACAGCCCAGTAAACCTGATAGGACAAATCTCTGAGGGCATAGACTTATTCGCCAAAGTTAAAAGCGGATCGAAAATAAAAATCGAAAAAATATGATTCAAAAATGGCGGGCCCGGAGGGAATTGAACCCTCGACCCTCCCGAAGTACCCTGATTTTGCGGGTACTTTCGCGGGTTTCTCCTCGCGGCTTAAGAGCATCAGCCCCGCCTTTATGGATGCGGGACCGCCGCTCTACCTTGCTGAGCTACGGGCCCGCTCTCTCTTCCAAGATAAAAGATAAGTTAATTGGATGGTTAATAACTTTTCTCCTTATGGTTTTTATGGGTGTCTAG
>JAGTQD010000069.1 GCA_018396405.1 Candidatus Bathyarchaeota archaeon | reverse complement strand
AG
The DNA here is from genome assembly GCA_018396405.1 of Candidatus Bathyarchaeota archaeon. Lineage (GTDB taxonomy): Archaea > Thermoproteota > Bathyarchaeia > Bathyarchaeales > DTEX01 > DTEX01. Next base: position 7,446 of record JAGTQD010000069.1, on the reverse strand, counting down.
TATTCCCAAGTTTTTAGCTACTTTCTGGGCATCTTCTTTACTATGTTGACTTGAATATTTAGAGGGCATGTAAACTCCTATAACATTTTCTCTTCCCAACGCCTCCACCGCGATGCATGCAGTTAAAGACGAATCGATACCACCACTCATCCCAACGATAGCTTTCTTAAACCCGGTTTTTCTGAAGTAATCGCGTATACCCAGCACAATTGCGTTAAACATTTCCTCTTCTCTACAATATGTGGGGGGTTCAACTTTTTTAGCAGTCCCATCTCGTAAGTTAATATCCGTTATAACTAGGTCTTCCTCAAACTGTTTGCCTAACGCTATTAAGTCACCATTTCTATCTACTGCTAAGCTTTGTCCATCAAAGACTAATTCGTCTTGACCGCCAACCATGTTAACGTAGAAAATGGGGAGCTTGTTCCTTCTAGCCTTCTCCTGCAATAATTTCATCCTAATAAATCTTTTTCCAGCATAAAAGGGGGATGCTGAAAGATTGAGGATTATATTAGCGCCTTTAGCAGCTAAGATATCCGTAACCTTTATAGGGTATTCTTCGTCCCAAAGATCTTCGCAAATTTCAATGCCGAGGGTAATTTCTTCCTCACCAAAACTAACTCTCACAGGGTTAATTTTCTTTGAAGGCTTAAAGTATCTGGTTTCATCAAAAACATCGTAGGTTGGCAAAAGCGTCTTATAGACGACGGCAATAAGATTATTTCTTTTGAAAACGACCGCGGCATTATAGAGGTCTCTATTATCATAATCCACAAAACCAATTACCCCTACAATCTCCTCATTCATCTCATTTATCATTGCCAGCAACATTCTTTTGTTCTCTTTCACAAATTCCTTCTCATACAATAAGTCCATCGGAGGATAACCGGTAACCGCCAACTCTGGAAAGATAACTATATCCGCGTCATGTTTTTTAGCCATCCCTATATATTCCTTAATCTTCTCAACATTTCCTTTAATATCACCTAATGTTGGGTTTATTTGCGCCATAGCGATCTTCATTGCCTTTTCCTCTAAGAGAAAGTAGGAAAGGGTTCAGATCGCGATTTTAAATCCGCTTTCTGTCCATTTTTTAATAGTCCAGGTATTTTATTATCTCCCAAGGCGTTATGTATAGACAGTATTGATTCCAGTCGTTTGTTTTATATTCGATGAACGCATCGAAAATATGGCTTCCTAAGGTTTGGTGTACAATTTCATCAGATTTCATCTCTTCTAAGGCTTCCTTGAGCGTTGTTGGCAGCTCCTTTATTCCAAAAGTCCTCCGCCTTTCCGGGCTCATTTTGTATACGTCCTCATCTACTGGATCGCCCGGGTCAATCTTCTTCTTTATGCCATCAAGCCCAGCCATTAGAAGACATGAGAATGCTAAGTATGGATTACATGATGGATCAACACCACGATACTCCAGCCGCTTTTGAGATGCGTACCGCGTTCCCCTATAGTATACCGGGATTCGTATTAGAGCCGACCTATTGCGGCGGGACCAAATTATGTAGATTGGCGCCTCAAAGCCCGGAACTAGCCTTTTATAGGAGTTTACTGTTGAACAACATACGGCTGTTAAAGCTCTGGCATGCTCTAAAAGACCGCCAATAAAGTATCTTCCAGTTTGGCTGAGCTCCGCATATTCATCGCTCTCATCATACATTATATTCTCCTGACCCCTCCATAAAGATATGTGAGTATGCATTCCGCTAGCATTATCAAGATAAACAGGTTTCGGCATAAAGGTGGCTATTAAACCATATTTTCTGGCAACATTTTTCGCTACAAACTTATAGTAGATCACCCTATCAGCGGCCTCAGTAAGTCCGCCAAATCGGAAGTTAATTTCAATCTGCCCAGCCGTTGCAACTTCATGATGATGTTTTTCAATTTTAAAGCCAAAATAGTCTTCGAGAATCGATGAAACCTCATTACGATATTCGATTGTTGTATCTTCTGGCGGCGGTCTAAAGTATGCCTCTTTTGGCCTAATAAAATATTTCCCAGGCGTGATTTCAGGAGATTGCGGGATAACCCTCGGCGCGCCCCATGAGTCACCCTCACCTCCTCTTGGACTAACCCATGGATCCCAGATAAGCTTTGTTGGATCCAATGAAGAGAAGAGAAAATATTCGATTTCAGGGGCAAAGTACGCGGTATAACCCGTATCCTCCGCAGTCTTCACAGCCCTCTTTGCAACATATCCCCGAGGGCAAACCTCTGAAAGCCCGCCACCATAAGCCTCATATACGTCGCCTAAAACTATGGCGCTCTTCTGACTTTCATCACTCATCCAAGGCAATATTGCTAGAGTATTTGGATCTGGCACGTATCTCATATCTGACTCATTAATAGACTTGAACCCTCTTATTGATGAACCGTCAAAACCCAAACCGCTAGTGAATGCATTTCCTTCTAAGTATTCTCTTGCAGGCGCAACCATGTCATGTATTAACCCGCGTATATCCGTAAACGTTGAATGAACCCACCTTATTTTATTCACCTTAAGTATTTCCAAAGCCCTTTTAATTATTTCGTTATTTTCCAAGATTTTCACCGCGTAAAACAGAAAATACCTTAATATATAAACATTTACTAAATACTTCCATTATAAGGAAAATAATTATATAATTTCAAAATATTGTGAATAAACATTCATTTAAAAGAGGAATTTTTATATTTTTATTAACCGAAAAGGCTTGGTGTTCACTTAAACATGTTGCTTCTTTGCTTTCTAAAACAGATCATGAGACAAAATCATCGATTGTTCTGTTTAGGGTTATTTCAGTGATGTTTCGGCAATATTCTATAATTCTTCTTAATGCATCGAGTATAAGCCCTAAGGTTAATGCTATGTTTGGATCCAATTTTTTAGCAAATATCGCTACGGCAATATTTCTTTCCATGTCACTATATTTCTCTATTTTTGAGAGGATTTTGTCGGCTTCCTCATAATCTCTCTTAAACATTGCCTTTAATGATTCCTCATATGTTTTATGCATTAATGAACAGAAGTCGCTGATTTGCGCATATATTTCTTCATCTAGTGGCTCCTTTGAAATGAGGATTCCATCCTCTATAAGCTTCTTAAGTGAGGATATATTGTTAGCTACGTGCAAGGCATTGCTAGCTATACTCTTTAAGTCGTTAGCGACTATTCTGTAGCCTAAGAACTCTTTAGGGCTTTTAAACCCTAACTCTTTGAATAAGCCGCGCTCCAAGTGATATTTTAATTGGCGGATTACGTAAAGATTCAGCCTATTCACGTCATTATATGTGTCGGAAATGGCTTTCATAAAATTATTTCCCTCACTTTTTAGTGCTGAAATCACCTCTTTATTAGCTGCGAGAGCTAGAACGGCCATTCTTCTAATTGCCATTTCAACAGGTAAACTTGAGTGGTTTATTAGGATTCGAATTGTAATCTCATTTTCACTCTCATCGATTATCTCTGAGCCGAGGAGATCGTTCTTAACAAGATCATTTATTGCGGTCCTATGCTTTTGAAGACAACTTTTATCCTTAAACCTCAAATGTATAATGTCCGCTCCTACAATATATAGCGCCATTATCTTCCGGCATAGAGATTCAAAGCTATCCTCTGGCTTAACGTAAAGCCAATACTCCTTTAATGCAGTTTTCTCAGATCCCCGATCTTTAAAAGACTCTCTAGGAATGAGGAGCGCTGACCCATCCTCTAACACCTTAAATATGATTTCGCTCCCTCTACCTATTTTCATCTCGTGAACCCACTCTTTCGGCAAAGATATTATAAAAGAGCCTCTGCCTACGCATTGAACTTTCCTAGATCCCAAATCCCTCTCCATATATTATTCCTCAAGTGAATATATTTCATATATTTAAAACAAATCATTAATATAATTTCCATAAATATAAATGATTTCGGCTACTTTTATATAGAAAAATATACCTTTAAAGCAAAAGGTAAAAGGCGCTAAGACGCAAGGAAAAATTCTAAAGCCTACTTCCTAAGGTGATTGTAATGTATGCTAAAAGTAAGCAGATAAGCCATCATCATAATGATGATAAAATCTTCAGTTCATGTGCTCTTTTTGGGATGATTAATCTTACAGGAGTAAGATTTACTTCTAGAGAGCCTCTCCGTGCAATCTCCTCTATGCGTGAGCGGGGAAACGGTCTTGGCGGAGGCTTTGCTATATATGGCATATACCCCGACTTTAAGGATCTCTACGCATTTCATGCAATGTATATGAATTTGAAATCAAAAGAGAGAGCCGAAAAGATTCTGATGAGAGATTTCAGAATATTGCTTAGTGAAGAAATCCCCACAAAGGGTAGTAATAAACTTCCCAATCCTCCCATTTTCTGGAGATATTTTCTTGAGCCAGAGCCTTCAAAAATTAAGGATGAATATGTGGATAGCGATGAATATGTTGTTAAAAGGGTTAGGAAGATAAACATTGGAGTAAAGGGGGCTTACATTATTTCAAGCGGAAAAAACATGGGGGTCTTTAAGGGCATTGGTTTCCCGGAAGATATTGCGGACTTTTTCTACTTAGACGAGTATGAGGGGTATATGTGGGTCTGCCATGCAAGGTTTCCAACCAACACTCCGGGATGGTGGGGTGGAGCCCACCCGTTTAATATACTGGATTGGTCAGTGGCACATAATGGAGAATTATCGTCCTATGGCGTAAATCGTCGCTACCTTGAGATGCAAGGGTATAAATGCACTATGTGGACTGACACTGAAGTGCTTGCATACGCATTCGATTTGCTTGCAAGGAGACATAGGATACCGATTAAATTAATCGCGAAGATTCTAGCACCCCCATATTGGGAGGAGATAGACTCTATGGAGATCAAAGAGAGATTAATGTTCACGGCCCTAAGAAAAGTTTATGGCAGCCTTATGATGAACGGCCCATTCTCAATAATAGTTGCACACCATGGCGAAATGATAGGCTTAACGGATCGAAAGAAGTTAAGGCCCCTAACAGCGGGGATAAAAGGTGACTTCCTATATATTTCCTCTGAAGAAGCAGCGATCCGCTTAATATCCCCTAAGCTTGATAAAATTATACGCCCATCTGGCGGCGAGATGATTATTGGTAGAATTAAGAGTCCACAGTCTCTAGAGGTCCCCCCGCTTATTAGGAGGGAACATATTTAAAATGAGAACTTATCTACTACCAGAATATATCGTTGAGAGAGATGATTTAAAATGCACAAGATGTAAAATATGCATAGAACAATGCACGTATGGAGTCCACTATTACAACGCTGCGAAGAATATTATTGAGAGTAGAAGTGAGCGATGCGTAAACTGCCTAAGATGCGTGCTCTTTTGCCCAGTAAATGCGATAACTGTTAGAAGAAACCTTAACGCCTATAGAGAAAATTATCATTGGACATATGAGTTCATCGCATCCATAAAAAGGCAAGCTGAGCTCGGAAGTGCGCTTCTATCGGGCATGGGCTGCGATAGGCCCTACCTAACTTTCTGGGATAAGCTCTTGCTAAATGCTTGCCAAGTAACTAATCCGCCGATAGACCCGATAAGGGAGCCAATAGAGATTAGAACATATCTTGGGAGAAAGCCTAAAATATTAGAGTTTAAGACTGGTGATGGAGACATAGAGTTAGAGACAAAAATTGCTCCAGATCTCTGTGCGGAAACTCCGATTTTATTTGCAGCTATGTCCTACGGTGCGGTGAACCTAAATGTTCATGAGGCTTTAGCAAGGGCTGCTGTGGAATGTGGCACATACTTTAACTGCGGAGAGGGAGGGCTTCATCCAAATCTCTACAAGTATAGTGAGCACATAATAGTTCAGGTGGCATCCGGACGTTTCGGTGTAGACTTAAAGTATCTTAACGCTGGAGCCGCAATAGAAATTAAAATAGGGCAAGGAGCTAAGCCTGGAATAGGCGGGCACTTACCTGGCGAAAAAGTCTCAAAGGATATAGCAGCGGTTAGGATGATACCGGCTGGAACAGATGCTTTATCTCCAGCACCACACCACGACATATACTCAATTGAAGATTTACGCCAACTAATTTACGCCTTAAAAGAAGCTACCGAGTATACGAAGCCCGTTGCTGTAAAAATAGCTGCTGTCCATAATTCTGCGGCTATAGCGAGCGGTATAGCTCGCGCTGGAGCAGACATTATAGTGTTGGATGGTGTTAGAGGGGCAACAGGCGCGGCTCCAAAGATTATTAGAGATAATGTGGGTATACCAATAGAGCTGGCTATAGCATCAGTAGATCAGAGACTACGTGAGGAGGGGATAAGAAATGAGGTTTCGTTAATAGCATCAGGCGGCATAAGAAATAGTGCTGATGTCGTTAAGGCTATAGCTTTAGGCGCCGATGCGGTTTATATTGGGACAGCTGCTCTTATCGCTATGGGCTGCACATTATGCCAAAGATGCTATACTGGAAAATGTTCTTGGGGGATTGCAACAACAGATCCGGAGATTTCGAAAAGATTGAATCCAGAAGACGCCTACAAGAGAGTTGTAAACCTCGTTAGGGCATGGAACATAGAGATTAAGGAAATGCTTGGCGCGATGGGAATGGACTCTATAGAAAGTCTCCGCGGAAACCGTGAACAATTGAGAGGTGTTGGCTTAACAGACCGCGAACTGAAGATTCTAGGCGTTAAAATGGCCGGCGAATAAATTAATAGAGGGAGAAACTTTGAGCATGAGCGCCATAAACAATTGTATAAAAAAGTTGGAGGATAATGCAGCAATCATTGATGCAAATGAGGTTCCTTATCAGCAGCTGAATATGTTACTGAGGAAATTAAGTGTAAATGGAATTAGGACGGTAGAAATCTATAATGTATGTGGGCAGAGATATATTGGGACCGGATTAAAGGCTCCGTTAGAAATTAAGGTTTATGGGGTTCCAGGTAATGATCTTGGAGCCTTTATGGATGGACAGAGAATTTTTGTATATGGTAACGCACAGGATGGCTGCGGAAATACTATGAATGATGGACTAATAGTTGTTCACGGAGATGTAGGCGATGTTGCTGGTTACGCAATGAGGGGAGGAAAAATATTCGTTAAGGGTAACGCTGGCTTCCGCGTAGGTGTCCATATGAAAGAATATAGTGACATGAAGCCAATTATGATTATTGGTGGAAAGGCAGGTGACTTTCTAGGCGAGTATATGGCTGGAGGCATAATACTTGTCTTGGGTCTAACTGGCGAGGAACAGAGAGATGAGCAGAGCATGAAGTTTGTGGGCGTAGGTATGCACGGCGGCACGATTTATGTTCGTGGTGAAATCAAATGTAAATGTATGGGAAAAGAGGCTAGGATTGAGGAGACTGATGAATATGATCTCTGCTTAATAAGAGATCTTATTAAGGAATTCTTCACATATTTTGACCTGGAGATAAGCATAAATGAGGTTATAGCCGATAAATTTGTTAAGATA
>JAGTQD010000068.1 GCA_018396405.1 Candidatus Bathyarchaeota archaeon | reverse complement strand
CATACTCTTCTTAGAAGGGTTTTGTGGAGGGGTTGGCGCACTTATGTTAGGGGGCTTCTACGTTTTGTGGATGTTGTTCACACAGTGTCGAGGCTTGAGGCTCAGCTTGTTAAGAGGGACTTTAAAGTGGATGCTATTCCCATAGAGAATGGCGTGGATGAGTGGATACTCGATATACAGTGGTCTCCGTCAGGCTATGTGATGTATAGCGGGCGGATAGAAAAGTACAAGAACATCCATAGGCTTGCAAACATCGTCAAAATACTCAATGAGGATTATGGATTAAATCTTAAATTGAAGGTTTACGGCTCAGGCCCATATATAAACAGTCTAAGCAGTCGTCTGGAGAAAATCGGAATAGAATATTCAGTTAATCCACCACAACCGTTTGAGAAATATATAGAAAGTCTGTCTAAAGCATCGCTGTTCGGACTGTTATCTGAGAAAGAGTCATATCCACAATCGGTTAACGAGGCAAACGCCATAGGCGTTCCAACAGTTGTCGTCGAGCCCTGGGGCATGAACTTCTCAGATAGAAGCAGAACTCTGATAACCCGGCTTGATGAGAGCGACGCATATCTGGCTCAGAAGACTGCTGCCTTTCTGGGCGAGGTGGAGAATCAGCCTAAATCCAGCGTTCCAAGCTGGGGTAAGATTGCGGAGGCTTATGTTAAGAGACTGTACATTTTGTAGCAACGAGTTGGTGGATGATTATGGATAATATGTTGGAATCGCTTTTGAGACATATTGACTCCGCGCTCGGGTTAAGCAATTTACCCACACTATCTTGGCTTTTATACGTCATGGCGTTCTTCTTTATTTTCACATGTCTTTCAGAACTTCTTAAGAAGCCCGGTATTTCATCCCATGAAGAAGGAAAGCGCATATTCTATCTTCTAGTTCTTTTTTCACTTGGTTTTTGTAGCCTTCTTTCACTATCAGCCTTTGCTGTCTCCTATCTGAGTGGGCACTTCTACAGTTTTCACGTAGTTTTGGGGTTGATTGCCCAGATGGTCTTTTCATCTTTTCTATCCATGCTCTGGCGCGCTTCCGTACACGATAAAAAACTGGAATCTGCTAAAAGATTTATAGTGCATTTAAGCGCAATAATAATCATATTTCTCATATCTGCCAGGTGGCTTATCAGGGGCGTTGATGCCGAGGAGACGTCGGCCGATACCTTGAATATCTATTATAACGGCAACTTTCAATATTCTATGCATGCTGGCTGGTACGACCTGGCTCCAGTAGATTCTATAATAAAGGTAATTCTTTTAAGGGTCTGCGGCAATGATGACCCGTTCAGCCCATTTGAAACTTTCCTTATTTCATTTATGTCAGGGCTATTCTTGTATATTTTGGTTTATGTCTATGTTAAAAGTAGGCGTTCTCTTAATCCTTTGTTACCGTTGATTCCAGCCATGCTAATGCTGCACCCCTATGCTTTCCTTCCCGGCGCCTACATAACTCCAACTAATATTGCTACAGCTTTAGCGCTGGCTTCTCTAATTTTGTTTTTACATTCAATTCAAAACCGTTCAAGAGCTCAATTAATGTTCTCAAGAATTCTATTTATTACTTCATTATTTGCGCATCCCTTCTCTATTTCAGTTTTGATATTCATTGCCGCTTGCCTTCTCGCTAAATATGCTGATGGCTTTATGAGGTCGCATGATGTTCTGTTTTTCACATCTACTTTGACTCTATGGCTGGCTAAAACGGTATACACAGCCACGATATACGGCATTGTTAGTATCTGGAACAGCATCGTAAATGGAATTTTTCAGGCTTGGGAGCGGGAGAGTGTAATAGTATTTAGAAATGTGGGGTATCTTAGGCTGCCGAAGATTCCTCTAGCTTCATTCTCAGCTTCATTAGGAATCATCGGCGGGATGGCAGTTGTCATCTTGCTCAGTATGCTTAGGCGTTATCTTAATAATCCTAGGTGGCTTGGTCTCTCAATAATATTCTTTGTGGGGTTTACGGGATTATCAAGCTTGCTTGGATCCCTTGGTGGTCAATCTAGGTATATCTTTGTGCCTTTCGCCTCCCTCTTCTTCCTCGTCGTCCTGTTTTATGGTGAAGTTAGAAACGTTTCACGCGCTCTTAAAGCTTTAATCACCCTCGCCGCAATCCTGACAATGCTCACTCCCAATTTCATGCCAGATCAATACTCTTTCCCCATGGCTGCTAAAATCAGTGACAGAACGATGTTCGAAATATCAAGGTCCCTGTTTGAAAAATTGGATCCCCATTTTGTCATCAACCGTTTTCAAGGAACTTCAAACATGAAATTATACATCGATCAGCAAAGCGAGTTCATTAGAAACATGGGGGGAGCAGGCCTAATCGTAGACAAGCTGATATTAAATGGCATAGTTAAAGCCAGATCCTATTGGGATTTCTTAGGAAGGGGTCCATTCGATGCCATTGAAGGAGATCGAGAATACTCCATGAATAATATCGTATGGGATTCAGGCTTAGTGAAGGTTGTATCCTCATGGGTCAACCCCTAATATCTATAGTGTTAACAACATTTAATTCTGAAGACATAATCTCAGACGTTTTAGATGCCATAGTAAAGCAGAGTACGCCTTTGTCAAACGTTGAATTAATAACAATTGATGGTGGGTCAAAGGATCGGACAATCGAAATAATTAGAGATTTTTTAGAAAAATGTAGCTCGCTCTTTCATAGTACTAAATTGATTATTCACGACAGGAACTACGGCGTTTCAAAAGCCAGAAACGACGGAATAAAGGCATCTGTTGGGAAATATGTTTTAGTGCTTGATCATGATGTAATAATGAGAGAATCTACGTTAGCAAACCTTCTAAGGGTCCTTGAGAAATCGCCGCCAAATGTAGCTGCGGTTATGCCGCTTCACTTAACATATCCCGAGAGTGTTTTAGATAGATGGGTGAAGCTAATAAGAGAGGATAGAGTAACACGTGCATCAGCAATAACTAGCTGCGCCCTTATTAAGAGAGAAGTTATTGACAGGATAGGTTTCTATGATGAAACACTGGGGCCGCCGTTCACCATGGGTGAGGATATGGAGTACTATGCGAGAGCTAAAAGCAGAGGATATGAGACTTTAATCATCGGCTTCGAGAAGGTTCTACATATTACCGATGAAAAAATGTGGAAGGAAAAGAAAGATGATCGAAAGTTTTCTCAGCACCAAGTTAGGGCGAGGAAGAGGTTATTAGGTGTTTTGAGGAGGGCATTTGCTGCTGTTAGCTCTATTAAGAGCTTTTCATACAGATACGCATATAAGAAATATGTTGCAAGCCTACCGCTTCTCGATAAGCTAAAATGGTATGCTTACTCAGCTACACTTCTGTTTATGGCGCTTCTCATCACCGTCCTCTCCATCTCCAGCATATCTAGTATACATCATCAATTCATGCAGCCCATAGCATTAATCTCCCTCGTTGCATGCTTAACCCTCTACATCGATACCCTAAGAGAAAATTGGAGCCCGAAAGCTCTATACGCATCCTTAGCCTACTCGGCAGTAGCGCTAGCATGGAGAATGCTTAGATCAACAATGCTTCTGACACCTGTAAGTGTTAGAAAACCAGCTAATTAGCAAATAAGTATCAGGGTTATGAGAATGCGGGAATTGAGATCAAGCGAGGGCTCACTCTCAGCTAAATTTCTTAGGTATACATTTAATATCAAGATGCTTAACATCAATGACTACTTTGAACTCTACAAGGCTATGTTGCTTCGGTTAAGCGAAAGGGTTTCTAAAGGTCCATTAGAGTACCATTTAAGTCGAAATAAAATTGTCAAAACCTGGGATGGATTCTTATTCTTCGTAAGAGCTAGGAGCCCGGACCTCTACGCTACGGCTATTGCTGAAAGGTATGAGCTTGAGAAATGGTTTAAGCCTTTAGCAGAAGGCGTTGTAGTAGATGTTGGAGCATATATAGGAACCTACACCGTGAGGGCATGTAAATCAGCAGACTTAGTTATAGGAATAGAGCCTCATCCATTTAATTTCGCTGTTCTCGCAGTTAATGTTAAATTAAACAACTATAGTAATGCAGTCTTAGTTAATGAAGCAGTGGAGGCGTTCGAAACTCAGCTACCAATGTTTGTGCCTATTAAAAACCACTACATTTCTTTCTCAACAGCCTCGTTAAAGCAGGGGTCTGAAAAACACTTAGAAATTAAAGTTAAGGTGAGCCCCTTAGACAGCATTCTAAGTAAGCTCGGTGTAAGCCAAATAAATCTCCTCAAAATAGACATAGAAGGGTACGTCATCGAATCCCTCCCAGGAATGCTAGATACGCTTAAGAAAACTAGAAGTCTCATCATAGAATTATCAAAACGCGACATGGCGGCATACAAAACCCTTAAAGCTTTAGGATTTAAGCTAATTGATAGACACGGTCACAATTACTTATTTCGAAAGTTGTAGTGTGAAACAAGGAAAATCCGCTAGTAAAATGTTAAATCCATTCATGTACGTGTTTGACCTATGAAGTTTCTCTATATAGGTGGATCCGACACATTCTCTAAACATGAGCTAGGCTTTATTGCTTCGCTTAAATTACTGGGCGACGTTGACGTAATAGTTATAAGTTCTGATATTAAGGGGTCTTCAGAAAAGCTTAAGGTAATGAGTGATAACAACCTTAACGAAGTTAAAGTCCTAAAACTTGGTATTGATGCTACATACAGGCTTCTGTTAAGAGCGGGAAGACTGCTTAAGGCTCTCAAGGAGTACCTCGGGTATTACGATGCTATATTCGCGACCCCTAGAGAACCTTTAGTCTTCTCCATAGCATTACGCCGAGCCATGAAACCTAAGCCTCCCATCATCTTACGGCTGTGGAGTATTAGGGCGGCTAAGCTTAAAGATAACTTGAGGTTTGGGGCGTACGATGATGTCGCTATCTTTTTACCGAGCGTAATAGCGAATGGTCTCTACATAGCTCTAAGCAACGCATCCATAACGTTAGACCACGCTACTCACTCTTTCGCGAAGCTCGTTTATCCCTTTTATGTAAAGAAACTATATAGGGTCTATCCACCCTATGGTTACGTATATGTCGACGGCCTTTCCAAAAGTGATGAAGAGGTTATTAGTTTAATAGATCCTCTCAACGATTATATACTAATTCTAACAACTTTGAGCAAACATGGTCCATACCTAAAGTTTGAGGCTAGACCTCACGCCATTGCAGCTTATAGCTTGGCGCATAAGCTAAGAGATACAGATGTAGTCCTAGCGGGCAGTAGTTACGAGGACTGGGTAAGAGTCTTTCCAGAGATTAAACCGCCAAAAAACCTCCATTTTATTGGAAGAGGGTTCTCGGACCAAGTCCTGGAAATATTATATCGTAAAGCTAGACTTGTAGTCGTTCCGGTTACGAACCGTAATATCTCCAATAGGTTGCTCGAAGCTCTTTTCTTTTCAAGACCAGTCCTAACCTCTGAAGTCGTTAGGTTCATGCACCCAGAGCTCGAGCATGGCAAGCATCTCTACATATCTCGCTGGGATAATATCGTTGAGGAGATCGTCAGAGTTGTAAATGATGATACTCTACTAAGCCAGCTGGAGGAGGGGTCCAGAGACGCGTACGTGAGATACTTCTCGACGAAGGTAAACGCGCTTTCCACTTCAAAAATTCTAGGGGCTTTGAAGAGATGAGGTCTATTTCGATCCTCCACATCTCCCATATATCCAATTATACTCCGCCAGTAGGGTATGGAGGTACAGAGCTCATAGTCGATCTCCTGGCGAAGCATCAAAGAGAGAAAGGGCATGATGTGAAGGTCCTTGGAGTTAAACCATTAGGCGTTAACACAGATTACCCTATAATCCCCCTGTTTAGTAAACCAGTTAAAAAACCTAGGCTTCACCATAAGCTTTACACAACGTTACGATCTCTCATCAACTCTTTACATGTAGAAGTGGTGCACGCGCATGTTCAGTGGCTCGCTCCAAGCATAGCCTTTCTTAAGCTATTTGATAAAGCAGTGTTATTAACTTTACATGCAGACCTAAGCAACAACCTTGCTAGCAGAATATTGAAAGTCTTAAAGATACCACTTATAGCTATTTCCCATACGCAGAAAGAGAGACTTGAGGGTAAAGGATTTAAAATCTTTGAAGTTGCCTACCATGGTATTGAAGTTGATAGATATCCTTTCTCTAAAGATAAAGGGGATTATCTAGTATACCTTGGGCGCATAGACTCGAGTAAAGGAGTTCACATAGCCGTAAGGGCATCTAAGAGAGCTGGTGAAAAATTGGTACTTATGGGCCCCATAGCCGATCGATCATACTTTGACGCTTTGATAAGACCCTTCATAGATGGCAGGAACCTAACTTATCTAGGCGAAGTAGATTTTGAGACGAAGGTGGAAGTGCTCTCTCATGCAAAAGCCCTCATCTACCCAGTGCAGTACGAGGAGTTCTTTGGACTCGCTATGGTTGAGGCACTTGCATGTGGGACACCGGTCATAGGTTTCGCTAAAGGCTCTGTCAGAGAGATAGTTAAAAATGGTGTGACAGGCTTTGTGGTTAATAATGAAGATGAAATAATTGAAGCTGTCAAAAGATTACATATTATAGACCCTTTAACATGCAGAAGGGATGTTGAAAATAGGTTTTCTGCCGAAAACATGATAAAGAAATACGAGAAGATTTACGCGAAACTGTTAAGAGTGTAAGAAGTTAACGATATGCCATCCAAGTAATAACATTATTGACCCCTTCAACATTCTCATCTGAAGGACCACGAAACTATATCACATACTTACAATAATTGCTAGTTAATTCAAAATTTGCGCGCCAAGAGGCATACAGTTATGTGCCTTTGTCTATTAGGATATATCTCTCAAGAGCCTTGAATCATATTCACCATAGAACAAGTTTTGAAAGTCTCTAGAATTCTTTCGCGTGCGTAACACGGCTTATAGGGGCTACTAAATGCGCATAAATTTCTCTTGAGTAGAGGATAGTATGGGAAAAGAGATAGACGTGGTAATGCTAACTAAAAATTCGAATAAACCATATTTTAAGCGTGTGCTTGATGCTATTAAGCGAAATATACCTATACACCACTTCATAGCAGTAGATGGTTATAGTAATGACGGGACGATAGAGGTAATACGCGAGTTCTTTAGTGACAGGCTAATAGTGGTGAAGACTAAAGCATGTTTAGGGTTAGCTAGGTACATTGGCATGAGAATTGTTGATACGGAATGGTTCGCATTCATAGACTCTGATGTGGAGATTCTTGATGGATGGTATGAAAGTGCGAAACCATTAATGAAGCTCGACAGAGTATATGGAATCCAGGGAGTATATGCTTTTGACAGTGTAGATGGTTCGAATGCGAATATATCAGTTGTGAGACATATACGTCAAATCCGGCGGGAACACATAATTAAACTCGGTTTTTACAGATTTGCAGGAGCGGATTCAGGCCATGTTCTTCTTAGGAAGAACGTAGTTAAA
>JAGTQD010000067.1 GCA_018396405.1 Candidatus Bathyarchaeota archaeon | reverse complement strand
TACCTCCACCCTTATTCTCTTAAATATGTAGCACTCCTTCCAAACCGCATTAATGGATTCATAGATGGCGAGGTCTATAGTGCATCCCTTTGCGAAAACCTTTACATTTCCCCTCTTCACAAGATTCAGTATAGCGCTCGCGTCGTAAAGGTACAGAGCTATCTACCTTCCCTATCTTCCCGTATCACCTTAACTATTTCTTCGTCGGGTATATGGGACAGCTCTCTAGAGAACTCTCTAGATAGTCTCTCTAGCTCCTCAAGCATCCGCCTCTTAACCTCCTCCTCGAGGGCTCTCCTAATAATAGAACCAGGCTTTATATTATACCTATCTAGAAGCTCCTTCAACCTCCTTGGAACCTTAGCAGAGACCGTAACATACCCCACTCAAAACACCTAAGTAGACATTTACGGTAGACCTATATAAAGTTTTCATAAATTTCCTACTTTGTATACACGAAAAGAGAAACTCAAACAAGATTGGAAGCGCTGCAGCCGCCTAAACTGGCGGGGTCTCCATCCACCACACCTTTACGTCTCCTCCCCTCCGTTGAGAGCACATACGTTTGTAATTTTCCTCTCGCTTGCGCCGCTATAACATACATTTTTCCAGCACCATTTATGCTGGTCAAGAAGGGTTGAACCCTTCAGCAGCCTCATAATAGTTTAGGAGCACCTTGAGGACCCACTCAAGATGATGCTTTCCCCGCTCACATTGATTAAAGACCTTTTATATCTTCTGGGCCCTCAATCCTCAACACGTATTTGTCCAAATAGGCGACGCAATCGCGTATGTGGTCGATGCTCACATAGCCCTTTTTAAGCATAATAAACCCTCCGCCTAAGTTTATAGTGTTTTCATGCTAAAATAATTTCCCAATCAGGGTGATTGGCTTTCCTAAATCCTTGAGTATTTGAAATGAGCTAAAATTTAGCAAGCGCCTAGATGGGCTGTGAAACTATTTGCGGGATGAATGGCACCGAACTATGGGCCTCAAATCTCGGCGTACCAAAGAATCTTGTGATGCTCCTATATAGTTGTGGGCGGAAGTATTTTATTATCGTCCTAATATTATTCGCCGTTTATCCCCGTCAATTTTATTGCTCCTCCTTTCTCAACTAGAATTGTGTCTTCTATGCGGGCTCCGCCCAGTCCAGGGATATATATCCCTGGCTCAACGGTTACAACGTTACCTGCAAGCAGCAAGTCTTCACTTAATGGCCCTAGCATCGGAGGCTCATGAATGTCTAGCCCTACACCATGACCCAAATTATGGATAAAATATTCGCCATAACCATTCTCCACAATAAATTTTCTGGCGGCTTCATCGATCTCTTTTGCTTTAATGCCCGCCCTTATATGATTTAAGGCTATCCTCTGCGCACCCACCACTATCTCATATATGTGCTTTTGCATCCGCGCTCCTTCCCCAACGATAACCGTTCTAGTCATATCTGCACAGTATCCACGATATTTAGCCCCAATGTCGATCACGACAAAGTCTCCATCCTTGATCTCGCGCTCGCCTAAACCCCCATGCGGATATGCTGTTTCCGGCCCGCTACAAACTATTGTATCAAATGCAACTCCGCTTGAACCCAATTTACGCATCTCATACTCCGCCTCGGCGGCAACCACCCACTCCTTTATACCAGGCTTAATGACTTCAAGGGCCCTCTCCATCCCCCGACTCGTTAATTCAGCCGCCCTCTTTATGAGCACCAATTCACTTTCATCTTTCACTTTCCTCAGAGACCAGATAACGTCTCCTAGAACCTCAAACCTGACTTCCTCCAAGGAATTTTTTATTCTCCAATATTCAGATACATCCATTTTGTCGAGCCCTATGGACTTAAAGCGCCCCCTTAAAACCACGTCGGAGATCTTCTTTTCAATCTTCTCGCCAATCCCCACCAGCTCAATGAGAACGTTTTTGGCAAGGCTTTTGGCAGCCTCGTAATTCACCGAGTTTACGAAAAGTATATTTTCTCCCTCAACCGGAATTAAGAGCTTCAACCCCCATGGAAAGCCGGATAAATAATATATGTTCTTTTCATCGCTCACTAAAAATGCATCAAAACCTATCTCAGCGAGCTTTTCCCTTACCTTCTTCATGCGTCTCTCATACGCCAAGCAGGACACCAAGTTAAATGTCTATTATGCCTGCTGATGAGGTTTACTAAATAGATATTTTACGCAGAACCTCCTCCGGATCAAACTTTTCTTGGGATCTTATTGAAGCCTCCTCTACATATATCCGGATAGCATATTTGATTGGATCGACTCCAACTGGTATAAAATCTTCTTTAGCACTAAAATATTCCATGAGAGCTGCAGAGCACATAAAGCTTAAAGCTTTATCCTCGAGTCTCGCTGAGAACATGAGAGTATCATCTTTTATCTCGGCAAGTATAGTTTCTCTAGCCTTGGCGATTAGGCGATACGCCTCCTCAGTTATCATCACTGACTTATATGGAAACTCATTTTTAACAAGAGGGTGTTGCGTTTCAATTGCATAGACAAGGGTTAGGTGATCCCTTATCGCCTGCGCCATTCCTCCAACATCCAGTTTTCCAAGAAGGATCCTCATTTGGCTCTCAGCTATCTCCATAAATCGCCTCTTGGTTAAACGGTGAAGCCTACATAACATCCTATCCTCAATAGCTCTGAAGTTCGGATCCTGAATCGTTACATTATACCCCCTTTCGCGAACCGAAACATTATAGTTTACGACAAAAAATGAAGTAAACCTATAGGGGCCTATAGCCTCCCGCTGTGTCTCATATCTTATCTCGCCCTGTTCAATAGCAATCTTAAGCGGCTCAACCATGCCCTTATATCTGAAGAAATCATTAAACTCTGGAACAATAAAATTGAAGGTTCTCCCGGAATATGCCTGCCCTATCCTAATGAACCGAGCTGGGGTCATCCCTCCGCAGTAGCGGTTTCTTCCAGGTATTCCGTGGGCTGGCAACCCCATGCTCACCTTCCCAAATATTATATCCCTCGTTGCAAAACTCTTCCCTGTTCCAGGGTCTCCGAAGAGAGCCAGAGACCACCCTGTCCTCTTAACAACCTTTCCAATAGGATTAATTACTTCAGCGTTCGCCAACCCATACTGTTGAGTTAAACTAAGCAGGCTATCAAAATATAGGATTGGCCCAAAGAGACCTTGAAGGTAATTTGAAAGCTTCAATATGCTAAAGTTCTTGCCAAACTTTACAGTCTCCTCAAGCCTATTCTCGATTAAATCAGACAAATAAGAATTTAGCTCTAAATCCATCCTCTCAATAAGTCTTCTTTCCTCGGCTAACAGGTCTATTTTCTTCTCGATTAAATTTACGTCTCTAGCCCTAGGCTCCGTTTGATGCTCTCTCCCCCCACTTATTTCAGCCCTAACTAATGGGAGAGTCTCCTCAAATATCTTCCACTCCCTATACTTCTCGCCGATGTAAGACGCGAATATTATTCCTAGGTCCTCCAGCTCGCTTAGCATCTCATAAGCCTGCGGTAACCTAGCTTTCTCCTTAATAGCATATGAGTCTATAACGCCCCCAGCCTCAATTATAGCCCTTAGAAAGCTTATTCCATCTGAGCCGTAAATCGCTTTAAATTTACGTAGTCTCTCCTTTATGATATCCCACGAACCCCTAAGGGAGAAGCTCCCATTAATTAGCGTGTAATACTTACCCTTAAAGACCGCCCATCTTCTAGGCTCATATTTCTGGAAGATTTGCTTTAAAGTTTCATCAGATATCCTTGAAGATATTTCAACCGAGGCCTCATCCTCATCAATCTCCCAACAACAAGTAAACCTTTCAAAGTAGGGTATTTTTAGCCATCTGCCGATCTCAAAGAGCTGACTTATAGAGTAAGCTCTCTTAAGAAGCTCCCTCCTCTCAGAAATCTTCACATAATCCTCTGAGATCAAATCTTCCCCGCTCAACCATCCTCTAAGAAAACTACTAGAATAGTTTACTTGGTTTCCTAAAAACCTTTATCTTTTCTAGAAAGCCTTGAGAGCTTTATTTCAGAGACTATTTTTATTGGCGCGATAATGCTTTATCATAAAAATGCTGATAAATGGTAGTCGCATACCTCTTTTTGAGCGATTAAAGGTAAACTTTACATTGAATAGAAAAATTAAGGATTAAGCCTATGTATTTTCCCCTTCACCGAACTTTCATCTAAAACATGGCCAATAAGCATCCAATAAATCTTTTAACTGGTTAACTATCTTCTTAACTCTGTCTATATTCTGCCATGGATTGGGTGGGGCTGGATAATAATCCTCTACATTGTTCTCATTATCTAATTCCGCTATGCCAGCTATTAACGCATACCAACAGTAGGGTAAGACATGAATGTTATATCCACTTGCAATGAGGAGGACAGCCCTTCCATTACATACTTCGTCTGACACCTGGCTTATTAGACGTGCCATTCTGAAGAAGCCCTTAGCTGTCAGCCCAAGGCTCCCCAGATGGTCAGCGAAGTGGGCATCGCTCCCACCATTGGCTATAATAATTTCAGGCTTAAACTCCCTTACAAGCGGCGGAAAAATTTCCCTTAAAGCGTAGAGATAAGCTTCCTCACCAGTTCTCATAGGGAGCGGAATATTTACGTTATATCCAGTTCCTTTGCCATACCCTATCTCATTAATGAAGCCGCGTCCTGGATAAATGGTCATCGGATCTTGGTGTATTGAGATAAAGAGTACTGTCGGATCCGAATAGTATATGTCACTTGTTCCATTTCCCGCATGGACATCATAGTCGAGAACTAGAAATTTTTTCACCTCGAATTTATCTCGCAGATATTCTATCAGGATTGATATATCATTGAAGAGGCAGAAGCCGCCGCCATAATCCCTGCCAGCATGATGAAAACCCCCTCCGAGAGCTACAGCCCTCTCAAACTCGCCCCTAAAAATAGCCTCTCCAGCCTTAACAACCCCGCCAATAATATACATTAAAGCCTCAAGAATCTTTTCAGAGGTCGGTGTATCTATATCATATGGTTCATTCATCATGGCTAAACGATATATGTAATCAACATACTCCTTACTATGCACGCTGAGAAGAACATCCCTTTTAATCGGCTCCGGCTTAATTAATGATATATTTGGCAGATTAAAAAGCCCTTTTTTCTCAAAATACTCCATAGCCTTTATGAACCTGTCTCCCCTAAAGGGATGGTTAACGCCTAAATCATATTGAGCGAATTTTTCATGATACGTTATGCATGTTTTTCTAGGAGACAAGTTTCTCTCCCAAATATCTTTGCTTCGGATTTGATCAGCGCGTCTCTAAATATCTGCAATGCCAGCATATTAGGTTTACTGTTTATGGAAGCTAACTCTTATTCCAATTCCAAAGTATATACATTGGAGCGATAAGTCTCTTCACGATATCATTTTTTGGTTCTCTCAAGATTTCCTCGGGCTCACCGCATTGCATTATCTTGCCAGAGTACATTATTGCGATCCGATCACCAAATTTGAAGGCATCCTCTGGGTTATGCATCACGCAAAGTGTTGTTACGCCAATCTTCCTCTGCAGATCTTTCAGGTTTGATATAACCTCGCTCTTAGTCATCTCATCAATATTGCTAAGTGGTTCATCAAGCAGTAGAAGGGATGGCTTTATCGCAAGAGCTCTGGCCAGAGCTACACGTTGCTTCTGCCCACCACTCAGCTCCCTCGGTTTTCGCTTTTCAAGCCCCTCCAAACCGACTATCTCCAATAGGCTTCTCACAATCTTATCAATTTCACTTCTTGGATAGCCCTTAACCTTCAGGCCGAAGGCTATGTTCTCATAGACATTTAAGTGCGGGAATAAGCCAAAGTCCTGCGGCACATAACTTATATTTCTCTCCTCAATGGGCAAATTAGTAATATCCTCATCACCTAACAGTATTGACCCCTTGTCTGGCTTTAAAGCCCCTAAAATGACTAGTAGCAAAGTTGTCTTGCCGCATCCGCTGGGGCCCATGATGACCATTAGCTCGCCTGGCTTCACAAATAAGTCAACTCCATCTAAAGCCTTAACGTTACCAAAGTATTTTGAGACCCCCTGAACAGAGAGGCTCCTCATTCACCTTTCCTCGCAATAAATCTAAATGAGAGAAGAGCCGCTATTGATAAGCTCTCTGTTATAATGGAGGCAGCTATAGCTACTTCTGGGCTCTCTCTAGAGGCTAAATAGATTAGTGCTGGAAGCGTCTCTGTTACCCATGGAATGGCGCCTGCGAAAATTAACGTTGCAGCTAGCTCACCCATAGCCCTAGCCCACGTTAGTGAGAAACCTGCAATTAGATCTCTAAAAGTCATTGGGAGGAGAATTCTGCTTAAAATGTGACTGGTCTTCGCCCCCAAAGATCTGGCTATCACGTCTACCCCGCTCTCTTTTATCTCATAAAAGCGCCTGGCAGCAAAGCTTATTGTGAAGGGTGCCGACACATAAAACTTTGCTATTATCACTGCTACATAGGTGTAGGCTAAGCCGAAGCGCCCAAACAAAAGCAAGTAGACTAGTCCCTCTGTAACCGGAGGAAAAGTTTGTGGAAGATCTATCAAAAACATTTCAAGAATATGTTTCCCGCGAATATTAGAGTAGGTTAGTATATATGCGACGGGGATCGCCGCCACTACGGCCAGAAAGCCCACAAAGAATGCTGAAGAGACACTTATCACGATTGCCCCATGAACCCTATTATCAAATAGTGCATTTAAAACAAGATTCCATTTTTCGCCAACGGCAACATAAAGGTAAAGAATTGATATAAACATATAGGCTATTACAGCTGAAGCCATTAACTTTATTGCAACCTCAAGTTTATCACTCATCTTTCCACCTTAAGTAAACGCCTGAGAAGCAGTCTACTTTTGAGAACTCAAAAGTAATATTGCCTGAGCAAGGTCTCCTCCCGTTTGCTCGAGTGCCGCTCTTGCCTTCTCTAAGCTTACATTTGCCTGCTGAGCAACTAAGATGACATCCTCCTCTGGGATCTGAACCTTCTTCACAAAGCTTTTTTCAGTAATCTTCTCGCCAGATATTTGAAAAACCTTCTGCCCTTGAATCTCAAGGACGGTGACCTCTGGGTTCTCTATTATTATCTCCATGTCCTTAGCCTTAATTATAACCTCATTTGCCTCGATGGTCTTCATGCTCATGCCCATGCGCTGTAAGAGCCTTTTCGCCTCCCGCGGGCTAAGTCTTCGCATGATTTAATCCCCAAAATAAATTCTTTCCCTCACCAATATCAATTTATTTTCATCTTTCACATCTGCCCTTACGCACTTTAACAGCGACACCCTTCTTAAAGGCTTTCATTTCATAGCCGGAGAGCAACGCTCTGCCAACTGCTATAACGTTTTCGCTGCCATCTATGACTATGACCTCCTCCCTCGGGCGGATCTCCTCATCAGCGTCCACAACGTGCTTAGCGAATACATCGTTCCCTTCCTCAACGAATGGAACAACGCTATCGTCTATTTTAACCCATAAGCGCTTCCGCCCCATCAACGAAAAGGCTCTCCGCGCCCCCTCAATAGTCAATGTAAAAAGCCCGGTCATCGGGTTCAATGCCGCTAAAAGCTTCCCGTCCAAATAAATATATCTCATCCTACCAGTCCTCTTAGAGAAAACAATATTAACATTATCTGGAAGCATCTTTTCTCCAATCTTTTCACCAAACTGATAATCAAATATTTTCCTTGCGTATTCCAAGGCACTTCCCAGGCTGATCCTTAATTCTCCTTCCAAAGACTCACGCCAACATTATTTGGGCAAATTTTGAAATAAATAATTTTAGGTTTAACATTAAATATTTATTGACTGAGCAACAAAGGTGCTTTACTTTGTATTGTGATGTTTGCGGCCGTGAAATCGTTGGAAAGCCCTACATGGTGATCATTGAAGGAGCTAAAGTGACCACATGCGCCGAA
Organism: Candidatus Bathyarchaeota archaeon; assembly: GCA_018396405.1. Lineage (GTDB taxonomy): Archaea > Thermoproteota > Bathyarchaeia > Bathyarchaeales > DTEX01 > DTEX01. Next base: position 113 of record JAGTQD010000067.1, on the reverse strand, counting down.
TGCGCGAAACTTGGATCTGGCTACTGGAGCCCGAAAGATAAGTTTACCCAGAAAAAAGTTGCTCCAAACTTATTGAAGGATACAAACTTAACCGTAAGAGATAAACATCCCCG
>JAGTQD010000066.1 GCA_018396405.1 Candidatus Bathyarchaeota archaeon | reverse complement strand
TCTGGTTATTAAGTATAAAATCGCTGAAAGATGCTGTAATGTTTCCCAGCAACATAACTGAGTGGATAAGAAAAACGAGTATTAGATTCTTCCATGTTCTATTTATACTCTCCATCCACTTAACCCCCATTATTATTGGTTATATTCATGCAAATTTGAACTCAATTCAAAGTAATTTCAGCCCCTTCTTATAGCTATAGCCATTCCACATTCTCTCTCCTTTCCTGGTCTCTGCTCTCCTCTCCCTGTTTATCCGTTGACGGAGGAAAATGGTGATTTTGAAGCCAAATCGGTTTGGATTTTTCTCCCTCTTTATGTTCCTCCCTGTATAAAGTCTTGCGTCTCATTCTATATAGGGTAATAATTGTGACAAAAACCATCATCATCCCTAGTAGCAATACTATATATAATTGGGTATAGTCTGTTCTCCAGTTCGCTATAAGCGTTTTAGGTCCGTCCATTGTAATCGTGATCTTTGGCGTCGTTGCGGTTACATCTCCGCTCCATTCCGTAAAAACGTGTTGAACCAAGAACCCCTGTGGAGAATTGATTGAAACTACAGCTACTGCACCCTTATCGTACCAGCCCTCGCCTTTTGGGTAGCCATAATCTGATATAACCCTCAGGTAAAATTGGGTTTTATACTCAGCTACCACATTGTTGTCCCAGCACTCTAAAACAGTTATTAATCCACTTTTGTCCGTTAACAAACCATTTGCCGAGACCCAGACATACCGTTTGTTTGAATTAACACTGAGAATATCGCTCCAAGAATAATTATGTGATGATCCAATATTCCAAACTAAGTGAATTGGAAAGTCGCTATAATAGTAGTTTATCCCATCAACCATTAAAATTGGCTCAGAAACATCATTACTCAAACCAGAGAACGAAAATGTTACAATCATTGCGTTACTAGGTACGCCTGAAATTAAAATAGTCTTTTGATCCTCCCTTACAAACTTTTCACCAAGCAAATTGAAGCCTAAGACTTTTATCCTGATGGTGTAAATTCCGTCTCCTTTATATTTTGTGAAGAAATTTGTATAAATTCCATTCTCCGCCTTATCATCTCCATGTCCGATCAAACCATCATCATGTAAAATAATATTGACCGTCGTGCCATCAGGTCTCGTAATTATGGCAGATGTATTTGCTCCCAATATGGGCGAGCCTAAATCCTGCGGTATTGCTCTTATTTTCACAATTTCCGGGAAAATATAGATATCTTTGTCTGTTTGAATTTTTATTGTAACGTCTGATTTAGCAGTTACTTTCATTATGAAATCTGCAGAATCATGTACGTAAATACCAGTAATTATTGTCGTCCAGTTTCCAGGCATTGGATTATTTACCTTATAAATTTCATATGTTTTTCCCTCAATATATTCAATATTTGGATCGAATGCCGCTACATTTGGATCTATTAAAATTCCATCCGGTCTAATCAATGTTAAGTCTAAATCGCTTCCTATCCAGCTTACCGAAAAAGTAGCTTGAGTAACGCTTGAGTCAATTATCGAGGATTCTTTAATTATCTCATTCTGCTTTATCGTTCCCTCCATAAATGTTATTGTCGCTTCGCCTTTAGTAGCTTCTATTATAGTTGAATAAAGATATTTTAATTCAGCAATATTTGGAGAATAAAAATATTTTCCTCCAGTGATACTTGCAATTTCCATAAGTAATTCGTGGTTAACCCCCCCAAAACCAATAGTATATATACTTACACCCGCATCTTTAGCCTCCTCAGCTTTTTGCAATGGGTCACTTCCTGTATTCCACACACCATCTGTAAACAAAACTATAATCGGATTAGCATTTTCTCTATGTCTTCCACTTTTCAATTCTTGTACTGCAGTATAAATTCCATCACCAATAGCCGTTCCACCACCAACGACTAAAGAATTTATAGCTGACTTTATAGAATCCTTATTTTCTTTCGTATTTAGTAAGGTTAGCGCTCTACTAACTTTAGCATCATCAGCAAAAGAGACTAAACTAAACTGATCACCGCAGCTCATGAGATCTAGAAGATACTTCGCAGCTTCCTTTACTTCGTCAATTTTAGTAGGTGGGATTGCTACAGTCAAATAGTAAGATCTGCCTTTCATCCCTCTTGCATATACTTCCCATATGCCTTGTTCCACGTTACTGCTTTGGTATATAGCGATATAATCCGCCCCAATATATTTGACATAAGTATCATGTGTATAATCTAGAGGATAATAAGAGAAAGAGTATTCATAACCATACCACTTTCCAGATGGACTTTTTATGCGCAAATATTGTTCTCTATCTGATGATCTTGTTTCTAAAACAACATCAAATGTTTTAATTGAGGAATATATGCTAAATTCAGCGATTTTAGTCCACTCATCTGTTAGCACATTGGAAGATTGATATATTATATTGCTGTACCAAGCCATGCTTCCTGAACAGTCAATAACAGATATCAAATCAATATTTATAGATGGATGAGTCAGAAGTTCTCTAACATATCTGACGTATTCTGCATCAGTTTCAACAAACTTTTTTACGGCAGTGCAAAGATTCTCTACAAAATCCTTTGCAGAAGAACTGATCACTTTGCCTTTTGCTAATTCCTTAAATTCGTCTATAAGTGCTGGTAAAGGTGGAAAAATTTCACCTTGGTCATAATATGTCTTGGTTAATATTTTTAGCTCTTCATTTAAAACGTTATCCAAATCTTGTCTTACTGCTAATCCTTCAAGAATTTTCCTAGTAACGTCAATTTCTCGTTGAGCATAATCCGCCATTTTTAACAGTTTCTCTGATACTACTTCTATTTTATGTCCATATCTATGTGAAATTATAGCAAGACTCATTCCTGAAATTATCTCCGATCGCACCAATAATCCGAATGACTCAATAACACTTGTAAGTATATCTCCAATATCCTTTACAGCTGCTGCAGGTTCAGGTAACCACCACCAGAGTATTTGATCTTTAACGAGGTCTTCTATAGCCTTTTTACCGTTTTTTGCCATTTCATTAAGGAGACCATATTCTTGCTCACTCCAATAGTCATCGCTAAAGAGCCTGCCTAAGTTAAGATAGGCTTCTCTTCTGTGTTCAGCGTTTTGAAATATTTTGTCTTCTAGTCTCCGAGCACTATATATTTGTGTAACTTCACTGTAACTATTTCGAGCGTGAACCAAATAGAGACCGAACAATAGTATTGATGAATTCAAGAGCAATAGAATTAACGTTGAGCAAATCAACTTCTCAAATAAAGAAGTCATTCCCATAATAATGGATTTTTAGACTACAATATTTAAGACTTTTTGTAAGGTTCGATCTATGTAAATGTAATTAACAAGAATAACACCTTATTAAAATATTTTTATTTTTTAAAAAGATTACTGGAGCCAATTTATATTTCTTTCCTTTTCCTCGTATCTCCCGCATTTATAGCAGTACCATTTTTGATGTTGTGGTATCCATATAAGTGGTTCTCCGCACATTGAGCATTTTGGTGTTTCAGTGGGGGGAGGAGGATGATCAGGTAATTCACCTATTCTCTTTATTATCTCCGGTATCTCCATATATATCATGAAGAAAGACAAGAAAGACATTCCTATAAGATTTAATATTCCTGCAATCCATAATGCGGAAGATCTAAAAGCTCTATCCAAGCCTATTAAAATGATTGATAATCCTATACCTCCTAAAAGAAGTAGGACTGAAGCCATTATAAGTAGTGCTATTCCAATAATTAAGCCAGCAAGGTTGCTTAAGAAAGACGCAATCCCTCCTAACAAGAGTATAATCCCTATAGGTACTCTAAGAGGGCCTGGCATGGCCCTTATAATATCTATTCCCGATTGCTGAGGAGGTAACACCAAGATGAGTATTCCAAGTATTATCAATATGACTCCTAGAGCTAAATTTAAAAATAAACCTAAAGGTATTGCGATAGCGCCCACCAATAACAAAAGGAAACCCGTTCTAAATAAGTGAACAAGCCTGGCGCCGGTTCTAAATTCAAAACTCCATAATCCCAATTTATCTGAACCTTCCACAAGAGGCCCCAAAACAGATATAACGAACAGTAAAACGCCAATTATTATTATGATAATCAATGAGACGATGCCTGCTATCAAATTTTCCATATATTGATATCGAAATAAATATTGATAACCAGTCGCTTGTGAAACATACATAGACAATGGGATTCCAATTATCCCAATGAATACTAAAAGTAATGATATAAACGCCATTAAAGATGCTTCATGAATCCTCTTAAGCCCATCAAGAAGTAAAGCTTTATTATGAACCTCCATGAATTTTTATTATTACTTATTTACTTTTTAAATTTTTTGGTGTCCAATTTAGAGGGTAAGGAAAGATAAGAACCTAAGGCTACCTATCCTATGAACGCAACGACTTAATGGTTTCATAAGCATTATTTATTGTTTCTATATTTCCTCTGACGGACTATATTATTGTCCGAGCTTATTATCCACTTTATTACTGCTATTTTGAATTTAAAAGAAGATCTGAAAGTCCAATAGCCACTTTTTAGTAGATATAATCTAATACAGTCCTCAGTTAAAATTGATTTAGGTTCCTTCTAAGTCAACTCTTTAACCTAATACGATGGCATTTTCAAGCTTTATGTAATCTTGAGAATTCCACCATAAAAATTAAAAGACCTATTATTGCCAGTATATTAGAAGATTACATAGAGCTGGTGCACATAATTTAATCGATCCTCATAAATTGTAGCGGTGGTGCACAAGCTCGCTTTAATTTAATCATGAATAACACCTTTGGTGTTCAAGGTGGTTATAATGATGATTTTTCGCCTTAATTGGTGGGGTGATCCAACTGGTCCCTATGAGCCAGCTAATAACCCGAATGGTTTAGGAGATAAAATTCAGATAGCGTCAAAAATTAAAAAATTAAATGAGTAGATTCTGCGGCTTTATCTTCACGTAGGCTAAAATCTTCCAAATAAGCTTCTATTGATGCTATAGGTGATTATACTGGGAGGCTCATGCGCAAAGTGTATGGGATCGTCAGGGCCGCTGGAATAAGCCTAAACCAGAGCATGGCCGATGCGGTTGCAGCCTACACAATCCACAGGCTTGGAATCAAAGCATACGATAAAGACAGCCTAGATCTGAAGCCAAGAGACCTAGCCATACTGAAGGCAATCCTATCATTCGAGGAGGAGCTCAAGCACATAAAAGAAACCTATAAGGAAAAACGCAAGTGACGCTTAAGTACCAGCTAGAAATGTTTCTCGAGAAACATTGGACGGAAAAACTGTCCAACTGTTACTTGAGTAACAACGTGAAGACCTTCTTAATGGTGATGCTGAAGCGTCTGAAACGTACACGCTTACGGTTCATATACCGTAAGCCTTATAATACCGAAAAATACAAAGTTATTATTGGGTGGCTTCGCCCGGAATGGGGTTCTGGTGGCTTCGCCAGGCCCCATTCCCTTCAACTTCTTAAATGCTAATTTCCTTTAAGCCGCATCCCTCCATTCTTCTGTCCTTGCATTTATCAAGAATCTTTAGCTCTATTTCTCTGTAGTATGAACTAAAGTCTATGTTTGAAGACACGGGTTTACCGCTTTTCTGCTTATAAATAATGTAGCTCGCTAAATCGGCAAGTTGCAACATTGGGCTGTCTTTTGAAGACATGAAGAGAGGTCTAGGGATAGCGAATTTTGAGACAGCCCAGCTGCTCAAATACATTCCTTCAGTGATTTCTCTCTCAACAGCCTCCATTACAAGTCTGTCCTCCCTATACGTTGTTTCATCTATAATTGCCAGAAACATTTCGTCTCCGCTCCTAATTTTATTAAATGCAATCACAGCCCTTTCAATCAGATACCGGAAAGCAGTCTTCTTGATTTCAGTCCTCACGTATCTCTTTGAACCCTCCGCCCTCCTCTTACGAACAACAACTGAAACCCCCAAAGGGTTAATGTCTAAAAGCGCATTAAACATTTCATCGACAATGGCTTTCCGGGTTCTGAAATCCCTTATGAAGCTGAAGGCTTTCTTTCCATGAACTATGTCAGCTGTATGAAGCTCAACATTAAGATCTATGTTAAAAGATTTGCGTATATTATTCAAGAGATGAATTGATCTAATAGCCCCTGATTCTCTGGTTAAAAGTGCGGTTATAGCAAAAGGAGCATCTTCCCCTGGATCCGGTGAACCGCTCTCATCAATAAACGCTATTATCATTAAAGCAACCTCAAAAATGGTCTTCTAAAAAGCCAGGATATTTATAATTTGTGATACTCAAGTATCAAGCAGGTTGTTTTATTGAAGAAAACTTAGATTGCCGAAGTGTCTGGGCTTAGCGGTACGATCGTGTATCCCATTGGCTCAAGCTCGCCTTTAAGCTGGTGCAGATACTCTAGGAAGGCTGAATCAACCTTGCTGGCTTCACCGCGCATAAGCTCCTCTCTAGCCCCTTTTCGCCGTGATTATAGCTGGTCCATCATGGAAGGGCGTCCCGGAAAGACTACGGGATGATGTGCAAGCCTCTCACGGAAACTTTCAGAAAGACTGTCATGGCAAAAATATGTAAACCAAGCTAAGGCGCTTGAGGATGTTACTAAGAATGCTAAGTTTAAGCAGATCATACATCTATTCGATCAATACATTGAAGAAAGAGGGGGCGGGTTAGAGGAGGCCCTTACTCATGTTTCCACATTTAGTGAAAAGGGCGAAAGCGAAGAAGGTTAGCTAAGCCGCTACGATAGGTCTTAGCCGTCCTAGCCGGAAGAAACCTCAGAAACCTCTTAACCTCATCCGAAATCATAAGCCACCCAAAAGAAAAATGTTTGTTTAGCAAAAAGTTGTCCCGGGACAACTTGATTAATCAGTATCAGGTGAAAACTTGCTCTATTAATCGGCGCTTAGGCGGGTTTTTTGAAAAATTAGGCTTCTGGAAAAGTTCGTTTAGTATGGACTAAACAAACATGAAGAGGCATGCCTCCGGCATATATTATTAGAGAATGAGCTGCGATTTTTCAGTGCATAAACAAGATATTATATGTTGCAGAAGCCCCAGTATAGGGGTTTCAAGGCATATTTTCCTATTTTTCTATGGGAGTGTTGCTTTTGAGCATCACCCAATAAGATGAAGGAAATTGAGGGGATCCCCCTTTCCCCTATTGTTGGTTTTGTCGGATGCATTCTGATATTTTTCTATTGGTGAGTGAGGAGCATGGCCCATTACGTCTTCTATGTTTATGCTGGTAGGCGTGGAACTGGAAGGGCTGTGAGGACTGTTGAGCGTGATTACTGGAGCGACTGGCTGGATCTTAAGCGGGAGATCGAGGAGGCTATTATGGCAGCATACTTCCAATATGGAATAAAGCAAGAAGAATGCTTCGTAACGGTTGAGAGGGTTAAGTATAGGCCGAAGCGGATGGCGTGGTATGGCTACAGCATGGAGCCGGTTAGCTGCAGGCGTGAGCGCATGGCAGTATTCAAGGTTAGGTATAACCCGGCTGCCATGCGCATCGAGGTTAAGAGCGCCCAGCTAGGAGGAGACTTCAGCCCGCTAATAGATGAATACTATGCCCTGGAGAGGGGGATCAAGTGGAGGATGCCGCCTGTCATACCAAAACATAAGAAAACCCTCAAGCAGATAATGATGATGGAGGGGGGCATCCCGCCCAACAGCTACATACCAACCGTAAAGCCCCAATATGCATTCACGGATGACCCGAAGTATTGGGAGAAGCGCCCATCATACGCTCTAAAACCAAAAACATACTACGCCCAAGTCTTGTGAGTTTGTTACTTGAGTAACAGTCAAAGGACAGAAAAAGAGAGGAGGGTTGGAGTGGGGGAAGGGATGAAAATCCATGAATCCTACAACGGTTTCTAGGCCTAGACGATCTAGTTTGTTACTTAAGTAACATCCCGCCCCACTTACCGCTAGGATTTTAAGCGAAAATCCACTATTTGGCATTAGCCCTCTTTAAATTAAGATTTTGCTCCATTTGTGGAGCAAAATTACCGCAAAAATACCGCAGAAATGCGGTAAAAAGGATTATTTTGACAAAAGAGGCATAAAAAATCCGCAAAGTTTAAATAGAGGACAAAATCAGGGCTTTTATGGAGGCATATAAATGTTATTGAAAAATTGGGGTGGGAAAATCAAAGAAAAAATGGTTTGCTGGAATATCCCGGTTCCAAAAAGCCTAGATGAAGCCTTAGAGGAAGCGATCAAG
>JAGTQD010000065.1 GCA_018396405.1 Candidatus Bathyarchaeota archaeon | reverse complement strand
ACTGCAAGCATAATTATGGCTCTCCTCCTCACTAAAATCTCAAATAGACATTTTGGAGGAGTGACGGGCGACGTCTTTGGAGCTGGAAACGAGATTGTTAGATTAAGCTCCCTTTTAACAATTTTGGTGATGACTAAATGTATGTGACCGCTTTGATAATGGCTGGTGGTAGGGGTTTAAGGCTGAAGCCTAAAGGGGAAAAGCCCCTGATAAAAATATGCGGCGAGCCTATGATCAAATATGTTATAGATGCTCTAAAGGGAACTAGCAGGATTAATCGCATAATTGTGGCGGTAAGTAGATACACGCCTAAAACTGCGGTCTTTGCAAAGGAGCAAGGGTTAGCTGTCTTGCAAACTCCTGGAAGGGGCTTTTGTTTAGATTTAAGATATGCCGTTATAAAGTTAAAACTTGGAGCCGTTTTAGCCATATGTGCAGATCTTCCTTTAATTACAAGTGAGTTCATAAATAAAGTGATAACAAGTTATGAGAAGTGTAAAAAGCCCGCCTTAACAGTCGCGGCTCCGCTAGAAATTTATAAGAAGATTGGGTTGAGCACAGACTTTATTTTCAATGTTAATGAGAGGGAGCTTGTTCCAATAGGCGTAAATATGATTGATGGAGTGAAAGTGAGGGAAACGGTGGGGGAGCTTGAAGAAGAAATCTTGGTTGTAGAAGATATAGAAGCTGTTGTGAACGTTAATACGCCTGAGGACATGAGGGTCGCCGAACTTATGTTGCAAACAAGAGCATTTAATAACCGTTCAAAATAGGAGTAAGCGGCCTTCGGACCTGGCTAATGCGTAAATGGTAATAATGAGATTTTAGAGTTCAGGGAATATTAAGTAGACCTCTCCTTTAAGTCCCTCAACTATAACCTTTCCTCTCCCATAAACATTATCTAGATATATTGACGCTGCCTTTTCAGACCTTTCTAGCTCAGACAGCGTTGTTCTCCTCCATGGAGCTCCCGGAACCGGTATGAATGAATCTATGATCATAGGTATGCTTTTATCTAGTGATGCTATAAATCTTGCCAGCTCGCCTATATCATACTCATCATTAAACCCTGGAATAGCTATGGTCTCAATAAGCAACTTTACATTTAAATCATGCATTTTAATGAGGTTGTCAAGAACGGGCCTCAGCGGAAAACCTGTATACGCCTCATGCTTTACTGGATCAATACTTTTAATACTAACTATAACAGTTACATGTGGATCCACGAATTCCTTCATAACGTTCTCATTTATTGTGTAAGCATTGGTTAAAACCGCGATATCTAAGTTTAGACCCTTAAGTACTCTAAGAATTTTAGCTAAATTCGGATCTGTGGTTGGCTCACCACCACCTAAAACAGCCCTCTTCATACCATACTTAGAGATTAACTCCACTACAACATTATTTAGCCCCTCTAGCGTGAGGAAGCCTCTAAATTTTAATCTAGAAGCAACATCGCTAGGTAAATGGCAATCCCATATGGATAGTTTCCTTAAGCATCCTTTACATCTAAAATTACAGTCATAAAAATGTACATATGCCGAGGAATCGTAAGTAAAGAAAACTATATGAAAAATTCTTGTAGATACGTTCTCCACCAGCATATAAAGGTTTTCTGTCTATTCATCCATAAATAGTTTATAGCCCTTACAAAAGTATATAAGGGCGATAATCTCTTTTCATTGTGGTGTAAAGCTTGCCATCTGAAGAGAAGATTCGAGTTGGACGAATCCTCTTTAAACGTATTGGACGGGTTGGCAGAATTAGGGTGCCTGTTAATGGCAGTAAGGCTGAGACTTAAAATTGTAGTTGGTGAGAAAATAGTTGAAGCTATAGCCCTCCTTAATAGTGGCTATGAAGCCCCTACACCCCAACTTCTAATTCCAATAAACCTGGCTACTAGACTTGGCCTCTGGCCCCCTGAAAATGCTTCAGAAGTCACTCTTGATACTGCAGGCGGACCTCTAAGAGCTTGGTTTTACCCAATGACGGCTAAGATAAGAGTTGTAGCAGAGGGGGCTCACGAAAAAGATGTGATAGCAGATATAGTTGTTTCTCCCTTAGCTGATGAGCCATTAATTAATGATAAGCTCGCAGATGAACTCGAAATCGCAGTAGAATCTTTTGGCAAAGGTTTATGGAGATTCACTTGGGAGCCTAAGGAAAGGCTTAGAAAAAGTGAAAAAGCATAAAAATAGGGGAAGAAAAGCCGAATTAATGCTACTATATAGGATATAAGATAAAGGCTGGAATAAGTTGCCTATTGAACCGAGACTGTAACGCTAGAAACACGGCAACATTCTAATGCTAACTCTAACATCACCTGTATTTAAGGGACTCAAATCTAAAAGTGGTGGGCCGGGAGAGATTTGAACTCTCGACCTTTCGGTCTCTGAGCGCATATTAAGGCTTATCTTATCAGCCGAACGCTCTAACCAGGCTGAGCTACCGGCCCTCTCTTCAATAATTTCATTAAATCCCTTACTAATAAGAATTTTTCCTTGATTGTGGCAAAAGTTTATTTACCACGGCTATCTTTGTTTGATTGGGTGCTAGATTGATGTATAATGATTTTAGAGGGGCTGCGTTTAGGGGGACCACTACCGTCGCATTTAAGTGCGTTGATGGTGTAGTTATGGCTACTGACACTAGGGCAACTGTTCTTCCAGGCTTTATCGCTCATAAGAAGGTTAAGAAGGTTTATCAGATAACGCGTAATGTCGGTATGACGATTGCTGGTGTGCCAGCAGAAGCGATAAACTTGCTTGATATCTTAAGAGCTAACGCGACCCTATATCAGATACAACGTAGGAGGATAATTCCAGTTAAGGTTGTCGCGAGCTTAGCCTCACTAGTATTGTTCTCTCAGAGGATCTTTCCATACGAGGTTCAAATAATTATAGGTGGTTACGATGATGAGGGCTACCACCTTTACTCGCTTGATCCATTCGGGAGCGCGATAGAGGATAAGATTATTGCGACTGGATCTGGTTCTCCAGTTGCCTATGGAGTCCTCGAGAGCAGCTACCACGATGGGATAAGTCTTGAGGAGGGGCTTGTGCTCGCCGTTAAGGCTATTAACGCCGCCATTAAGAGGAATGTTTTCACAGGGGATGATTTTGATGTGGCAACGATAACCATGGAGAGGGGTTACATCGAGTTATCCGAGGAGGAAAAGCGGAGGATATTCAGTAAGGCCGTAGCCTAAAAATTTCTTAAGATTAAACTTTGTATCTCGCTTAGGCTTCTCACCCTAATTAACCACTGTTTATTTACATGCATTGAATTTCGGTCTACTAGGATTGCCCTTAATCCAGCATTCACTGCTCCAATATAATCTTTCTCTAAGTCATCTCCAACATAAACTGCTTCGTGGGGCTGGACATTTAGCGTGCGCACCGCGTAAAGAAATATTTCTGGGGATGGTTTCGGTCTCTTAACAGTGTCTATGCCAACAAGCACGTCGAATATTATTGGCATTCTCACCCTTCTAAAGATTTCCTCTATATCCTTCTCAAAGGCATTTGTTATGATCCCAACCTTTAACCCAGATTCCTTCAGTCTAACGAGAACCTCCTCAACATCAGGGTAGGCTTCCACACCAGCATTATCCCACCACTCGTCCACTAAAACCCTCGCTAGGAAACAGTTTTTATCTGATATCCCCAATCTCTCAAGTATCTTACTGTTCCATTTAATCCAGAAGTCATAGTAGGGCAGATTATAGTCCTCTGGTAAGGAGTTTTCCTCAGCGAATCTATGTGCTATCGCTATCTCCTCAATGCTCCTTTTAACCCCATACTTCTCTAGAATCCTTGCTATGATCTCCGCTGGGGGAGCAGTCCTAATTAGGGTGCCGCCTAAATCAAAGAGGACCGCCTTTAAGTCCATCATAGTTTACCAATCACAACTCTTAAGCCATACTAAATTCAAAATAAATATTTCGTTGATCCTCATCATAATTTGAGGTGCATTGATTGATTTGCTGACCATAATTTTAGCTGAGTCAGCGCTTGAGCCTATACCACGTGAGATTTGGACGCACCCATCCATCAGGAGTTTTTCTAAGCGTAGGGGTAAACATCCAAGACTAATTGTTCTCGATAGATCATATCATCACTTCGCCATGAAAAACCTGCCGAACAGCGAGAAGCGCGGCAGACCAGACATAGTTCACTTTTGTCTCCTAGAGGCCTTGGGGTCACCGCTGAATAAAGAGGGGCTTTTAAGGACTTATGTACACACAATTAATGACTATGTTATCTCAATAGAGCCGGAAACTAGATTGCCGAAAAACTTTAACCGCTTTATTGGATTAATTGAAGATTTATTTGAGCGAAGATGCGTACCCCCATCTGGAAAAACCCTTTTGTCGCTTGAAGAGAAGGGGTTAGCTGAGCTCATAAGGACTATAGATCCAACTTATATCATCGCCTTTGAAAGAGGCGGGGAACCGAAGACTTTCGAAGAGGTTGCCTTGAAGCTTGCCGAGGAGGATAGACCCGCCGTTCTTGTCGGCGGCTTCCCCCACGGGGAATTCAGCGAGGGCATAATAAAATTGGCTAACGAGACTGTTTGCGTGGATCCAGAGGTTCTTGAGGCTTGGATTGTTGTATCACGCATAATATATGAGTATGAGAGGGCTATAGGTTTACCGAGGAGACGCCTAGAGAGGCTTAGGAGGGACGGGGCTTAAACCCACTTCCAGACCCTTCTCCCATAGAATATTTCTGGTAGTATGAAGAGCCCCGACATTGATGCTAGGATAGTTATTGTCCACTGCATTGGGTCTGTAAGCCAAACTGTTCCAAAGAGACCGAAGAACGGTACAAGTATTGTTGCAGCAGCAGATATGGCGCAGGCTAAAATTAGGTACTTGTTTGTTAATGGGTTAAGCCTAAATGCGCCGCGCTTCTCTGAGCGGCAGTTCCAAACGACAAATATTTCCTGGAGCGTTGCCCGTATAAATGCCATTGTTCTGGCCTCAGCCAGAACCTCTGGCGTCTGCGGACCGACTATATAATAGTGCCAGTAAAACAGCCCTCCAGTCAACAGGAACTGCATTGTGAATGTGACTATTATTGATAAGAACCTTCCATGCAATATTCCCTCATTTGGGTTGCGTGGGGGTCTATCCATCACATCCTTGTCCGGCGGGTCTACCGTTAATGCTAGAGCTGGCCCACCATCAGTGACGAGATTAAGCCAGAGGATCATGGGCGCCGTGAGCGGGATCTCTAAGCCTAGTAGCGCGAACGTTCCAATTAGGAAGAGCTCGTCAAAGTTGCACCTCATTAGGAAGAAGGCGAACTTCCTAATGTTATCATATATTGCGCGCCCGCCCTCAACAGCCCTAACTATTGTTGCAAAGTTATCGTCAGCTAAAATCATGTCAGCCGCCTCCTTAGTGACGTCTGTTCCAGTTATCCCCATCGCCACGCCTATATCAGATTGCTTAAGCGCTGGCGCATCATTAACGCCATCACCGGTCATCGCCACTATGTGACCCTTCTTCTTCAGGGCCCTAACTATGCGCAGCTTATGCTCGGGGGAGACGCGCGCATAAACCTTAACGTTCTCAACTATCTTTTCGAACTCCTCATCGCTCATCCTATCTAGCTCCTCGCCCGTTAAGACTATATCGCCCTCCTGAATCATGCCGATCTCCTTAGCGATAGCTATAGCCGTCAACTTATGGTCGCCTGTAATCATAACTGTCTTTATTCCAGCCCTCCGACATTTCTCATTCGCTGCTATAGCTTCCTCACGCGGTGGGTCAATCATGCCTAGGAGGCCGATAAAGACGAGGCCGCTCTCAACAGCCTCCTGAGACCTCTTGTCGCTTAAGTCATTAGGGTCAAAGTCTTTTAGTTCCTTGTATGCGACCCCAAGAACCCTTAAAGCCTCGCTCGCCATCTGCTCATTAATAGATAAAATTGTCTTTCTCTCACGTTCTGTAAGTCTCTTTACGGTCCCATCTCTCAATATATGCGTGCATCGCTGTAGGATTACTTCAGGGGCACCCTTCATAAACGCTATTATTCTCCCATCGGAAGACTTGTGAACAGTTGTCATCCTCTTCCTCTCTGATGTGAACGGAACTTCATATATGCGTGGATAAATCTTCTCCAACTGATCCTTCCATAGCCCAGCCTTAGCGGCAGCAACTATTAAGGCCCCTTCAGTTGAGTCTCCGATCACATTTTTACCATCATACTGGGCGTTTGTACATAAAGCCGCGCCAGTCAATAAGAGATTTAGCTCGAAATTCTCCTTAACATTTATAATCTTATTTTCAGAGCCGTATAGGAAATCTCCCTTAGGCTCGTAGCCCACGCCAGTTACAGTAATAATTTTTTTATTAACATATATTTTACGCACAGTCATCTCGCCCTTAGTTAATGTTCCGGTTTTATCAGAGCATATCACTGTTACGGATCCAAGGGTTTCAGCCGACGCAAGCCTTCTGATTATTGCGTTATGCTTCGCGAGATTCCTCGCGCCTAAGGCTAAGCATACTGTTACGACGGCTGGTAGCCCTTCTGGAACCGCTGATACTGCTAGGGCGACAGCTGTGAAGAAGGCATCCATTATGCCTGAGAAGTCGGCAAGATGTTTATAAAAGATTAGTTCGAAAATCTCAAGGGCGAATACAATAGCACAGATGACAACAACTATCACGGCAAGCTTCTCAGCAAACCTCTCAAGCTTAGCTTTAAGTGGGGTCTCTTCCTCCTCTATCTCTTGGACAAGACCAGCTATTTTCCCAAACTCGGTTCTCATTCCAGTTGATGTAACAACAGCCTTCCCACGCCCATATATTACGTGGGTCGCCATGAAGACCATGTTATTCCTCTCTGATATTGGTGTGGTCTCGGGTAGAACCCCAAGGCGCTTCTCAACGGGGGTTGACTCACCAGTTAATATAGCCTCGTTAGTTCTAAGTTCTACAACCTCTATTAACCTAGCATCTGCGGCAACTCGGTCACCAGTCTCAAGCACCAATATGTCTCCTGGGACAACCTCCTCGGCGGGTATAACAACACTTCGCCCATCCCTTAGAACTGTAGCCTTCGGCGCGGTTAGCCTACGCATTGCCTCAATAGCTCTTTCTGAGCGATACTCTTGAACGAAGCCTATAATAGCGTTTAAAATTACTATAGCGCCTATCGTTAGGGCGTCGCCATAGCCCTCCTCCGGCTTAAATAGGGCGATAATTATTGAGATTATGACAGCAATTATAAGCATTAGGACAAATATATCCTTAAATTGGCCTAGGAATATTTTTATCGGGTTTACGCCTTCCTTCGATAGGAGCTTATTCGGACCATACTCAATAAGTCTCCTTCTAGCCTCTTCACTGCTAAGTCCATTACGCGAAGTCTTAAGTGTCTCTAAGACCTCCTCCTCGCTCATAGCATGCCATGGCCTATCCAAGCAAACCACCTAAGATTAAGTTAATTAAACAATTAAAGAAAAATTTAATAAATATTGTGTTATCTAACCAGGCCAAAAATTCTTAGGTAAAAGGATTTCTGAATAATTCAACGTTTTATTGGTGGGGATAGTGTTATGAAGATGGCTATAGGCGTCGATGTAGGCGGAACAAATGTCAGGGTTGCCTTGGGAAGCGTTGAGGGTAAGATTGTGGCAAGAATCGCTGAGCCGATTGAGAAGACGAGGGGGCCAATGGGCGTAAGCAAACAGATAATTAGGATGATTTATTCGCTTATTAAAGATAAAGCTGATTTAAGGGATATTAAGGGGATAGGGATAGGGGCAGCTGGCCCATTAGATATCAAGGGCGGAGGCTTAATGAAGCCTACAAATTTACCTTTCGAGTATGTTCCCTTAGTTAAGCCCCTTGAGGAGGAATTCAATCTACCAGTACTCTTACTTAATGATTGTGTTGCAGCAGTTGTTGGCGAAAAATATTTTGGTATTGGAGGAGAGCATGAAAACCTGGTCTACGTAACTATCAGCACTGGGATAGGCGGCGGCGTTTACGTTGATGGGCACCTGTTAATTGGTAAGGATGGGAATGCCCATGAGATAGGACACTTCACAATAGACTTTGAAGGCAGACTTATATGTGGATGCGGCAGAAGGGGGCATTGGGAAGCATACTGCTCCGGCACCGGAATACCTAACTACGCTAAGCTAATTATTGAGGAAGGTGAGCTCACAGGCGTATATGAGAGCAAATTGTTAAGGGAGGCTTATATGAGTGGTAAGATGAGTGCTAAAACCATCTACGACCTTGCCAAAGCTGGCGATAA
>JAGTQD010000064.1 GCA_018396405.1 Candidatus Bathyarchaeota archaeon | reverse complement strand
AGCTATTTGCTGCTTATAGGCAACCACTAGCCCTGCAAGAAGCCTTTCTTTTTCTCCTATAATTGGGAGAAAGAAAAATTATGGGGAAATGATGACTTATTTCCTTCTTTTTAATAATGTTATTTCGCCCAGGTTTATGTCTTTATCAGTTTTTATATCTTCTAGGATCCATGGCATGTATCCGTCTTTCTCTATTTTGATCATGTATGTATGCCCCCACTCCAAGTTTTTGAGCCAGAAGTCTCCGAACTCATCGGTCTCAGTAATGTAGGTCTTTCCTGTCTTCATGTCCGTGAGAGTTACTTTAGCTCCCTCTAAACATTCATCGACTTCTGGATCGTATACTTCTCCGGCTATGAATGGTCTTGGCAGATTAAGATAATAGACTCTCGGTTTATATTTATTCTCTTCGTACGGGATTGCAAATGGCTTCTTCTGCCATTCCGGATTTAAAGTCTCAGCCTTACATATGATCTCCTTTATTCTGAGGTCGTCTTCTTCTCCAAGGACTATTGCATCATGCGGGCAGACCTCAATGCACCGAGGAACCTTAACTAATGGGTCCACGCCATTCAGTATATGCGCGCATAATGTGCACTTTTGGGCAATCTTAAGATCCTCGTTAAAGTATATGGCATTGTATGGGCATGCACCTATACACTCTTTGCAGCCATTACATTTCTCTGGGTTTATGAGAACTATGCCATCAGCCCTCTTATTTATTGCTCCTATCGTGCATGCTTGGATGCACGGGGCATTATCGCAGTGCATGCAGAGGCGCGGTATATATGTTACTATAACTTTTGGTATACTTCCTCTTTCTATCTCTTCGAGCTTAAGCCAGAAGTGTCCTGTATCGGGCTGGGGCTTCGCATATGGGCTCCAGTCATTACCAACATGCTCATCTTTGCAGGCTATCTGGCAGCAGTAGCAACCATTACACTTGCTAACATCTATAATAAGAACCTTCCCCATAACAAGTCACCCAATGACCCACGACTCATAGCATGGTCCAACATCCTTATGTAATTTACGCCTAAAAGCATCCGGATACTTTTCCATTAACTCGAAGATATCTACCTTCTCCACCTCAACCAGTATTCCACTACACACCTGTCCCACAGCGTTCTTTGAGATCGGCTTGGGCGGCATAAGTACATCAACTGCTCCACCCCTATCTATGAGCGGGTCTAATAATATTATATCTGCTCTTGAACCATGATGTATTTGGATGCATCCTGGCATTATTCTCTCCGTCACGTATGCTCCGCATAGAATTGCTCCCCTATCATTATAAACCTTAACTATATCCCCATGCCTGATACCCCTTTTAACCGCATCTGATGGGTGTATCCAGACTGGCTCATAATAGTAGCCGTCAGGCCCCTTGATCTTGCATGTTGGTATCTCCCTTAACCACGTTATGTCGTCTCCTTGGGCGTGGAACCTCCACCTGGGATGGTTTGAGACCAATAATAGTGGATACTTTTTGGCTCTTGGATGGAATAGGCTTTCTTGGTGGGTTTCTCCATATGGGATGTATCGTGGGAGTGGCGGTCTTTCTTCATCGTCTGGGAAGTGTTTTGCCAGGCCTGTAGAAACTATTTCAATCTTGCCTGTAGGTGTTTCAAGACCCTTGCCCTCAGGCAATTCATAAAACCATGTTAAGCCAGGTCTCGAGCCCCATGTTAACCCATGCTTGGCAGCTATATCATTTTGAATCTGCTTCCACTCTTCCCATGTTGGATGATCTGGGATAAACACCTTCCTCTTTTTCAGCTCCTCCCAGCTCAACCCATACTTTGTGAAGGCGTATGTTTTTTCGTATAGGTTCCTCATAAACTTCTCTGGGGGCGGGAAGACCTCAAGCAGCTCAGGCTTATTGAACTCCTTTGCCAGCCTCTCCGCAAGCATCCGACATATTTCATAATCACTCTTTGATTCCCCAATAGGCTCAATACATTTTTCTTGAAAAGCGACTGCACTTACGGCTGCGCGGGTGGTTTGTACCAGATCCTCATGTTCAAATATTGTCTGGGCTGGGAGTATTATGTCGGCGAAAACAGCCTCATTCTCAAGCCATGGAGAAACAGCCACAATCAATTCTATCTGTGGGCTTCTATATGCCTCTAATATTTTACCATTCCAGCATGTGATGTAGCAGCAGTTAGCATTCCATATCATGTGGATGCCAGGATGCCCTTCAGGCGGAAAAGAATACTTCTTAAATTGATCCTCCCTAGTAGCGGCTATTGCACCAGTGCCATACCATGTTATAGGCGGGTTCAATATTGCGTCGGCGACGAGAACCTTAGGTACAATTACTGATACTGGGGCTTCAACAGTATATCTAGCCATCGGGTTGGCCACGAAAGACCTAGTAACCTCTGGATACTGGGGGATTGGAGATATTCTCTTTCCAGTGGCTGCTGGATAAAATCCCCTAAGAAATTGCCTTCCAGGCTTCCCTAATCCCTGCATCGCCATGCATACGACTTCCAGCCTAGCAACCTCATGGGAATATGGCCCCCTAATCTTTGGCCCTCCAAAAAATACTGTTAACGATGTTCTCTTCTTAGCCCAGACTTTAGCTAAAGCCTTTATAACTCTGGATGGAACCCCAGTTATCTTCTCAGCCCACTCAGGGGTCTTCGGTATGCCGTCCTCTTCGCCAAGGACATACCTTTTAAACTCCTCAAAGCCGATGCAATGAGTCTTCACATACTCTTTATCATATGTTCCTTCTTTGATCCAGAGATAGGCTATAGCCAAGCATAACGCCGCGTCAGTATTGGGTCTGATGGGGATCCACTTATCAGCATGTAGGGCTGTTGTAAAGTTACAGTCAGGCGCTATAGCTATTATTTTTATACCAGCCTCCTTAAACCAGCGGCACATAATACTACCAATCTGGCCAGCAAATCCGGCGACAGTTGTTTCTAAGTCACAGCCACTAAATATTAGCACTTCCGTGTTTTCTAGTACATCATCGAAGATGGCGTCTTGGTGAGGGAGGCCAGCGTGGGGCCCCTCCATACCCCATACATGTTTTGCGCCCCAATACCATCCCTCCCAGCTATCTGGGTTCCTCACCTGCATTGTGTGTCCACCTAATTGATAGAAGAGCTCATGATAAACGCCATGTGGTGTCTGGGTGGCGCTACATTGTCCGTGCCCATCATCTTGGACGAGTATCGCCCATAACCCATACTTTTCTTTTATCCGCTTTATCTCACTCACGATTATATCTAGAGCCTCTTCCCACGTTATTCTAATAAACGGGCTCTTCCCCCTATTCTGCGGGTTTCTGTTCTCTGGGCTCCAGTCAACCCTCTTAAGTGGATACTTCACCCTATTAGGCGAATAGGCGCGTTTCTTATAGGATAGACTAACCCAATAGGGCAAAGTCTTAGCTGGTTGAGTGAAGGTTTTCCCGCGGGCTTTAATCTCATATAATCTAACTTTTTCAAAGTGCATTGGCTTAATCCTTAAAATTTTGCCGTCTTTAACATGAACCTCTAGGGGCTCAGCCGAACTCCCTATTCCACCTAAACCATGGCTAACATAACAAACTCTAATATCCTTTCTCTCCTCACCCTTCTCCTCCAATAGACATACCCCCGGTTAAATTTGGTTTGACAAATGAAGAATAAAAAACTTGCTGCAATTTTAGGGCTCATCCTCATGATACATTTAGGGTATATTAATTATCTCATATAGGTGGTCCTTCATTCATACGAGAGCTAGAGATAAAGAAGACAGTCCTCTAAACCTAGCTCTTTCAATTTCTCTTTGGTTGGGATTCCTTTCTCGTTCCATCCTCTCACCTTATAGTAATCTTTAATCATAATTTCTTCCTCAAACACCTGTCCCTTTGCCTTTGTGTCATCCCTTAAGATGGGCTCTTTCGTTATTCTTTCAGGCATTCTATCGTAATTTGCATCAATACCTTCCCTCGCGTTTATAGCCCTCTCAAGATTAAATATTCTCTCTCCAACAAGCAGCAGGTATTGAGCATCAATTTCCTTTATGCCAGTAGCTGCCCGCAAGAGTTTGGCATATAACTCTAAGGGTATGCCGCAGAATGATGCGACAAATATACACCATACACCCGTTTCATACGCAGCTGTCTCATCCTGCATATACTTAGCTATCTCCCCCTTCCCCTCGGTTGCGAAGGGATCTACCCTTCTGCCTTTGAATGGAATACCAAATTCCTCGAAGGTGCTAATGCCTATAGTATGGCTTGCTCCTATTGGAGACGTAACCATGCTAAGCCCAAAAGCTTTGGCTCTTCTGGGATCATGGGCTGGCAGTTCAAGCCCCTTAACATGCATAGCATATTTTTCTGAACCCCTACCAATTATTTCAGCTGCCTTTCTAACCCCCTCAGCCAATATATTTCCAATGCCAATTCTAAGAGCTATTTTCCTGACGAGTTCGCAAATAATATCTGGGTCACCCCATCTAAGCTCGAGCCCATCTGTTTCACTCTTACCAATTATTCCCCTCTCATAAAGTTCCATCGCGAAGCCTATGACAGAGCCAGCCGATATGGTGTCCAGCCCATACCTGTCAGCCAACATATTGGCGTATGTTATGGACTCAATATTAATATTCCCAAGGTTTCCCCCAAAAGCCCAATGCGTCTCATATTCCGGAAAGTCCCATACTAAACCGGCGTATGGGCCTTTAGTGAGCTTAAATATCTTGCCGCAGCGAACCATACATCCATAGCAGCCATAATGTTTTACAACGTAGCGTGAGAGGTTCTCGGGCTTAAACATCTCTACTCCCTTTAGTTTTTCTTGTCTGTAATTATATGTTGGAAAGCAACCGCCCAGGTATTCGCCATAGACCGCTATATTTGTGCCTAAGCTGTGAAAACCTTCATACGCCGGGCTTTCTTTAATGATTTCTATTTCTTCCCTTACAGCCTCTTCAAAAGTCTTTTCATCAAATATCTCTGGCCTCTTCGAGCCCTTAACAACTATCGCCTTCAGATTTTTTGAACCCATAACAGCGCCTCCACCACCCCTCGAAGCAGTTCTCATGTCATCAGTAACCAACGCAGAAATCTTCACCAGGTTCTCGCCAGCGGGGCCTATCATAACCATCCTCGCATCTTTAGTAGTCTCCTCCAAAAGGAAATCTCTTGCAGCCTCAGTAGTCATGCCCCAAACCCTACTGGCATCCCTGAACTCAACATTAGTGTCATATATGTATACATAGGTGGGCTTATCAGCCCTCCCCTCTATTATCAAGGCGTCATAGCCAGCAAACTTGAGCTCAGCCCCAAAGAAGCCGCCGCCAACGGACCTAAAGTAGGTACCGGTTAACGGCGACTTGAACTGAGCTATCCACCTATGTGTGCCTAAAGCTTTTGTGCCCGCTAGAGGTCCAATACTAATGACCAATTTGTTTTCAGGACTGAGTGGATCTATGCCCGGTGGAAGCTCACGCCAAAGGATCCACGCACCAATACCCCTACCGCCGATAAATCTTCTGAGAACATCCTCTTTTAAAGACTCCATAGTAGATTTTTTATTCTGCAGATCAACTCTTAAAATATTACCTGTAAACCCATACATAGAAAACATCTCTTGTAAACTTGTATATTTAATTAACTTAATTAAAATTTTATGTTTTTAGGTAGCGTAGAGTGCTAATAGACAAGCAACGAAGAACTCCTAAGAAATTATTTAAGAAGGATAGCGGAGCATCAGACAAACTCATATTTGCTCTTTTAGACCGAGTTAAGTTAAAGTGTCTGGGATTATATGAAGACACTCAATAAACGCGTTTAGTGCGGTGACAACATTATGTCGTTTGAACCTTACGTCTTACTGGAAGTGAAAGATTCCTAAACTTAAAATCGGGGGAATTAACTTGTATACATAGTTGGCGGGCCCGGGGGGATTTGAACCCCCGACCCTCGGCTTCCCTCTTTAAGGTTTAGGAGGCCGATGCCCCATCCTGGCTAGGCTACGGGCCCACTATTATCTTCTTAATTAGAGCAAAATAAATTTTCCTTACAAAATTACAAATCGAATAGAACATTAAGGATAAATATTTTCATTAATAGATCTATTGGTAATAAGGCAAGGGAAGACAAATTTATGCTCAGAGATAGCTTCGGGAGAATTATCAAGAATATTCGTATTTCTGTGACGCAGCGATGTAACTTTAGATGTTTCTATTGCCATAGGGAGGGGGAAGAGAACCCATCTTACTGCGAAATGCTCCCTGAAGAGATAGAACGGATAGTTAGGGTGGCTGCATCGCTGGGCATCAATGAGGTTAAGTTGACTGGCGGTGAACCATTATTAAGGGATGATATTGTTGAGATCGTGGATAGGATAAGTAGGATACCAGGAATAAACGATATTTCTATGACGACTAATGGCTTCTTCCTAGAGGATTATGCCGATGATCTTAAGAGGGCCGGGCTCATGAGGGTTAACGTAAGTTTAGATACTTTAGATCCTGAGAAATTTAAGATGATAACTGGGGTTGATGGACATGAATCCGTTATTAGAGGGATAATTAAGGCTGTAAACGCCAATTTAAAGCCAGTTAAAGTTAACATGGTTATTCTTAGGGGGATAAATGAAGATGAAGTTTCTAGCATGATAACATTTGCCAGAGATAATAATTTGATACTGCAGATAATAGAATTTGAGAGGCCAAGAATAGATGCTGTCTATCAGAGATACCATATAGACATTGCAGACATTGAAGACAAGATTAAAAAGAGAGCTGTTAAGACTACTGTTAGATCTATGCACCACAGAAGGAAATATACATTGGATGATCATACTGAAGTTGAGTTTGTTAGGCCAATGCACAACACCGATTTCTGCCTACACTGCAGCAGAATTCGTCTAACCTCCGATGGAAAATTAAAACCCTGTCTCTTCAAAAATGACAATCTAATAGATGTTTTAGGTCCGATAAGAAGAGGTGTTGACGATAATTATTTAAAGGATCTCTTTATCGAGGCTGTTAAGAGAAGAAGACCGTATTTCTATAATAATAATCTTTATCTTTCTTAATAATTGGTCAAACAATTAATCATTAGTGGGTTTGAGAGATATGAGGGGGAAAGTTGTCATATTAATGGGCTCGAAAAGTGATTACGAGTTTTCGCAACAAATTGGAAAATATCTTGAGACTTTGGGAGTAAATTATGAGTTTAGGATCGCCTCAGCACATAAAACTCCTGAGAAAGTTCTTGAGATATTAAGGGAGTATGAGGAGGAAAAGGTAGTTTATATAACTGTTGCCGGAAGGTCTAACGCCCTAAGCGCGTTTGTCGATGCAAATACGTTAAAGCCAGTCATAGCATGCCCACCATACTCAGAAAAGTTTAGTGGCGCGGATATATTTTCTTCGCTGAGGGTGCCTAGTGGAATAGGCTCCGTTGTAATAATTGAGCCAGAAGGAGCCGCAATAGCGGCTGCTAAGATCCTCGCGCTTGATGACCCGGAGCTCTCTGAAAAAATTCGCGAATACCAGATTTCAAAGAAAATGGAGATAGAAGAAGCTGACAAAAGTGTTAGAAGAAACAAAAGTGAGAAATATGCTGTTACTGATAAGGCTCGGGTTTAGTAGGTTCAAAGGGGGTTATACTTGCTGAAGGATTTCTCCTACATTTTTGGTCTCTGCAGCAATTGGAGATACGCTTTCAGAAACGGCTGTAGTCTCTGGTGCAGGTGGATTTAATATACTTTTTATCTCGGATATTTCTTTCCTCATAGATTCTATGCCCGCGGCCAATGCTTTGCTCTCCCTCTCATATGTCTCATAGTCTATCTCGCCAGCAGCATACATCATCTCGCTATTCGCCAAGAATATTTCCAGAGCACTTATTTGTCTCTCTAAATCATCCACCCTGCTCTTCATTTTAGAGACAAGAGAGTCTAAATATTTCTCAGTGTTTATTATAGCATCGCTTATTTCTTTGCTTAAACAGTCATATGTTTGCCGTGAGATCCTGTTAGATGAAAGTAAATCTTCTAGCGCCTGCTTCTTCCTCTTTAGTGCTTCTAGGTCTTTTGAGACTAACTTAAAGAGATACTTCCATAAGACCAATACTAACACCTCGCCAAAAGAGTTAACAAAACCGAAAATAACGTTTCCCATCATGCATGCCTATGTGAGGATAATATAGCAGTATATACAAGGGTATGCTACGGAAATAATATCATTCTATACATACCAAAGAGCATTTATTATGATAAGTTTTAAATATTATAGAGAATATGTATTAATATGATAAGTATGGTTAAATCTTATTATGATAAGGATGATATAAATAAGATCATACAAAGGAGATTCTTTA